>JAJDNM010000091.1 GCA_022340665.1 Acidobacteriota bacterium
CCGAAACTAAACTCTAAAACAAAACAACTCAATTCAGATCACGCACAATCTGATAGGGTATGAGGGAGGAGGCTGGCTTGGGAAGAAAGAAGGGCTCGTACAAATTCGAAAAACGACAGAAGGAACTGAAAAAGCAGAAGAAGAAAAGGGAAAAGCTCGAACGGAGGCAGAACAGGGGCAACGGGTTCGATGACGAACCCCAGCCGTCTGTAGAGCTCGACCACCTCCTCGTCGAACCGGCCGACACCGATCCGGAAACCGATTCGGAGTCCGACTCAGAAAACTGACCTGCTTGTGATTCGGGCAGTCATCTTCGACATGGACGGGGTCCTGGTCGAATCCGAGCCGCTGTGGCGACTCGCCGAGCGTCAGACCTTCGCCGAGATCGGCCTCGAGCTCACCGATGCAGACTGCGAATCCACCATGGGCATGCGGACCGACGAGGTCATCCAATACTGGTACCGCAGGTCCCAGTGGACCGGCCCGACGCCTGCAGAGGTCGAGGCACGCCTCGAGGGCCGCATGCGACGCCTGATCGCCGAGAAGGCTACCGCGATGCACGGCGTCCACGAGAGCATTCAGATAGCGCAACGAGAAGGCCTCGCCCTCGGGCTCGCGACTTCATCGGCTCCCCCATTGATCGAGGCGGTGCTGGCAAAGCTCGGTCTCTTCGACGTCTTTGCCGTGACTCACTCGGCGGCCGAGGAGAAGTTCGGCAAGCCGGACCCAGCGGTATTCCTGACCACCGCTCGCCTGCTCGGAACCAATCCGAACGAGTGTGTTGCGATCGAGGATTCGCCGGCCGGTGTCCGCTCGGCGAAAGCCGCAGGCATGCGCGTGATCGCGGTCCCCCCACCACATCTCTTCGACGAGTCGGCGTACGAACATGCTGATTTCAAGCTGGCGTCGTTGGAGGAGCTGACGGTCGAGATGATCAAGTGACGCATATTTCGGATTTCGAATTTGTAATTTCGAATTTCCCGCCCACCCCACAGAACCTGCCGCGACCGAGCAAATCGAGTCGAGTGGGTTCCTCGACTCGGCCACTGTGTGGCATCGCTCGGAATGACACTTTGGATTGTCATTCCGACCGAGGGACCGAAGGGCCCGAGCGGAGGAATCTATGGACAATTCAGCATGCCGCCCAAACCAATCCACATCGGATGCGTGCGCAACAAACCTCGAGCGATGTTCACCCGCGTTCGGTGAGGGCGACGCCGGCGATCACCAAGATTGAACCGACCACCAGGTTCGTGGTGATGACCTCGCCGAGGTAGAGGGCGGCGACCACCGCCGTCATCGGCGGTATCGTGTACAGGTAGACACCTACCTT
Organism: Acidobacteriota bacterium; assembly: GCA_022340665.1. Taxonomy (NCBI): domain Bacteria; kingdom Pseudomonadati; phylum Acidobacteriota; species Acidobacteriota bacterium. The sequence continues at coordinate 1,334 of JAJDNM010000091.1, forward strand.
CTGCGACTCCGAGAGCCCGAGAGCCACGAAGTACAGCAGCGTCGCGAGGAACGAGCACGCGACGCCGAGGAAGGCGATCGCCGCCCATGCTTCGCCGGACGTATCCGCGAGCGAGAAGCCCTTTGTTCTTGCTTCCGTCCAGCCAATCGGAATCATGGTCGCCGCACCGAGGATCGTCACCCAGGCGGTCACGCGGAGGGCACCGAGCTCGTCCGTCATCTTCTTGCCGAAGACCGTGAACAATCCCCACATGACGATACTCGCGAGCACCAGCAAATCGCCCTTGACGTTGCCGAGCTCGAACGATGACAGGGTCTCCCAACCCATCACGACGAGCACGCCCGCGACCGCGACGAGAACACCGACAGCCTTGCGAAAGGTGATGCGCTCGCCAAGCAGAACTGCCGACAGCAGAAGAATCGTGATCGGTCCGGTCGTGGTGTAGATCGATGCGTTCGAAGCGGTCGTGTACTGCAGGCCCGCGGTCTGAGTTCCGTAGTGGAGGCTGGTGCCGAAGAGGCTCAGGAGAAAAAGCTGCCCCAACCTGCGGAGGTCGATCCGTTCGGTGCCGCCCGCAGCGACAATCCAGGGAAGGAAGCAGAGGGCCGAGATCAAAAGGCGCAGGGTGACGACCATCAGCGGCGGCACCGTCTCCAGCGCCACCCTGGTGGCAACGAAGGATATCGCCCAGAGGAACGCCGCAGTCATCAGGGCCAGGCGGGCACGGGTTGGCATGGGAAGGGAGTTTAGCTGAATTAGGAATTAGGAATGAGGAATTAGGAATGAGGAATTAGGAATGAGGAATGAGGAATGAGGAATGAGGAATTGCCGCCCACCCGTCCGCGTACTTCGAATTGCGGATTTCGAATTTCGAATATCCCGCTCACCCCACCTTGTCATTCCGAGCGAGTGACGACCGAAGGGAGGAGTGAGTCGAGGAATCTATGGGGCGGGCAGGAGAACGCTCTCGGCATTCCCATAGATCCCGCAACTCGATTCGCTTGATCGGGATGAATTTCGACAGTGGATGCAGAGGAGAAAAGGGGGAAAGGGGCCACAGCCGGTCTCCTCTGCTCCTTTTCTCCTCTTCTCCTTTTCAATACTCTCGAACGCTCTACCCCTCGGAAGTTATCGGTCGCCGTACATCTGGTCGGGGGTGAGGGTGTCGGGGAAACGGTCGCGCAGCGTCCGCCGCGCCTCGTAGCACAGGTGGCACGCGTCGGCATACCCGTCCTCGTGCGGCAGCCCGTATCGGCGCACCAACTCGGCGGGACCACCGACCAGCAACGGTCCGATGACCGGATGACCGTCCGGATCGTAGGCCTCACAGATTGCCTTCAGGGTCGACGTGAAGACGTTCCCGATCGAAAGGCCCTGGCAAATGTGAACGTTGCCGAGGGGATCGAGGTGGACCCGTCCGGGATTCCGGAAGTCCTCGCTCGGACATTCCGTGAAGCTTTCCCAGGACTGGCGTGGGACACCCTCGATCAAATTCACCGCTGCCCTGCCGCGAAACTGCACGGCTGATTCTCCAAGCGGCAGCTGACCCACGACCGAATCGGCCCCTGTTTCCGGCTGGGCGATGCAGATCGTGCCGACCGGAATGCCGAGCTGTTTCGCGGCCTCGGCGGCATTGCGTGCCGTGCGATCCATCTCGTCCGTGTGATGGAATAGGTCGTTCGAAACCGACAGGTCCTGAACAAGTCCCGCAAACGGACGCAGCCATTCGAGAGCGTCCCGCACCTCGGTCGCCCAGTACGCGTTACTGACCAGGCCGACCTTGAAGCCGGCGCGGGCCGCTGTTGCGACCGCGTTGACCAGTACGGGCTGGTAGAGAAATGGCTCCCCGCCCTCGAAGTAGATCCACTCGACCGTTCGCAGCTCCTCCGCCTGGGCGAGGATCTCGTCGAGCTGATCGAGGGTCAGGGTGCCCTCCTGATACGGGCTGCCCCACGCGAAACAGTGGTCGCACTCGTAGGTGCAGGTATAGGTGAGGAGGATGTGGACGCCGGAAAGATGAATGGCCATCATTTGCCTCCAAGGAGATCATACGCCCGCTCGTTTTTGCGCATTTCGAATTTCAAATTTGAAATTTCGAATTTCCCGCCCATCCTCCCTGGGACATGAACGCGAAGGGATTGTAGGGGCGCCATACATGGCGCCCTTGATCATTCCGGGCAGAGTTCATCGATCACGGGCGCTTACCGGTTCGTAGGGGAGGGGTTTATCCCCTCCCGCAGTCCTTTCTGCCGGGTCCACGGTCTGGATGAAGGTTTCCCCGATTTTTATTGCTCGTGCAGCGATTCGCGTGGGGAATCGCCGTGCGATACTCTGTGCGTAATGGAATACGAACAGCAGTACCCGGAGCCGCAACCCGAACGCCGTGGGCTTTCAATATTCGGTTTCCCCCTGCGGATCGACTTCTTCTTCTTCATCAGCGCGTGGCTGATCGGCGGCCGGCAGGAACCGCAGTGGATGGTGGTGTGGGTGGTGGTCGTATTCACCGGGGTGCTTGCGCACGAGCTCGGTCACGCGTTTGCCGGACGGAAACTCGGGCTCGAACCATGGATCCGCCTGATGGCGTTCGGCGGCATGACCAGTTGGATGCGACCGCGCCCGCTGACCGCCGGCCAGCAGATCATGCTGAGCGCCGCCGGTCCCGCGGTGGGGATCGCGATCGGCGGTGGTGGGCTGATCCTGACGCGTTTCCTTGCCGGCGCGCCACCGGCCGTGATGACGGTGCTCCATTACGTGGTGTGGGTCAACCTGGGCTGGGGCGTCCTCAACCTGTTGCCGATACTGCCGCTCGACGGTGGTCACATCGCGGCGTCGATCGCAGGATCGGTCGCCGGCCGCAACGGCCTCATCGCTGCCCGCGTGTTTTCGATCGTCCTCACGGTCGGCTTCGGCCTGTGGGCGCTGGTCTCCGGCCAGTGGTGGATCGCGATCCTCGGCGTCGTGCTGACGATCGCCAACGTGCAGGCCCTGCGGGCGGAAACGGCTCAGCGCTGAGCGGATAAGCCCCATCGTGCCGATCTGCATTACAATGAGCGCCTGCGCCGCCCTGGCCCGGTCTTCTCGCCGGGTTTCGTGACGAGGACGGCGAAGGATCACCAATGTACGAGGAGTTCTACGGTCTCAAGGCCCCGCCGTTCAACATCACGCCGGATCCGGCCTATCTCTTCTTCAGCCGTCGTCACCGCCAGGCTTTCGAGCACATTCTTTTCGGAGTCACCGAGCGTAAGGGTTTCATCCAGATCACCGGTGAGGTCGGCGCCGGAAAGAGCACCCTTTGCCGCAAGGTCCTGGAAGAGCTTCGCGACGGATACTCTACGGCCCTGATCCTCAACCCGGTAATGACGCCGATCCAGCTCATGCGCTCGATTCTGCGCGAACTCCAACTGAAGGACACCGGCAACGACCGAGTGCGGCTGGTCGAACGCCTCAACGAGTTCCTGCTTGAAAAGGCCCATGCCGGCGAAATCGTCGTCCTGTTCATCGACGAGGCGCAGGACCTGTCGGACGAGCTCCTCGAACAGGTCCGCCTGCTGTCGAATCTCGAGACCGATCAACACAAGCTGCTGCAGATCGTACTCATCGGCCAGCCGGAACTGCGAGACCGCCTCGATCGCAACGAGCTTCGACAGCTTCGTCAGCGAATCACGGTTCGATATCACCTCAACCCGATCGACCGAGGCGAAACGGTGGCCTACATTCAGCATCGCCTGCTGATCGCCGGTTCCAACGGGCGGCCGTCCTTCACCCGTCCCGCGTTGCGTGCCATCCACCGCTACTCCCGTGGCGTGCCGAGATTGATCAACGCCGTCTGCGACAAGGCGTTGCTCTGCGGATACGTCCAGGGCCGTGACCACCTCGGTTGGTGGCAGGTTCGCCGTGCGGTTCACGATCTCGAGGGACAGGGCTGGTGAGCCTGATCAACGAAGCCCTGCGGAAGGCGCGCCAGGCGGCCTCCGAGCACGACCAGCAACAGGCTCAGGAGGCATCCCGTCCGGCGAAGGCGTACCCGTCGCGGCGTTCGGGGCGACCCGGCGGTTCGCTGCCGACGATCCTGATCGCAGTTGTAGCGGCGGCCGTCGGCGCCGCAGCGGCGTGGTGGATTCTCGGAGCGGACCAGAATTCGCCGACAGAGGTCGCGCACGGGGCGGTACAGCCGGCCGTCCAGACACCACGGATTGAAGCGCCCGAACCCTCCCCCACTCCGAATATGGAAGAACCGAGACCAGTGGTCGCCGACACGACCGTGAAGCCGGCGCCGACTCCGACCACCGAGCGGGTCGCGGTGGCAGGCGAGTCGCAGCGGCCCGATTCCGAGGCGACTCCACCCCAGCCGGAACCCACAACCTGGGAGACCGCCAAGCCGAGAATCGGGCCCGATGGCGAGCGGATCTTCGTGATGGAGGCCGATGTCGGTTACGCCACCCTCAGCCTCGGCTTCATCGTCGCCCGTCCCGACAATCCGTTCGCCGAGATCAACGACACCGAGGTCTACGTCGGTTCCGAGATCAACGGATTCGTGGTCGAGGCGATCGAGGGGGACCGGGTCGTGCTTCGCGACGACAACGGCGTGCTGGTTCTGCAGACTCCGTAATGATGTCTAGCCCGGGCTAGGGTTTTCTGCTTCTCACATCAACTGGCGTCTCGCGCCGTAACCCGGTAACGGCCGTCACGATGGTCGCTCGACCTGATCCATCTTTTCCGTGATCCTCGCCTCTATCGCTGCGAATTCATCGCGCAGGTGATTCTGGAAAATCGTGAAGGATTCGTCGGCCAAGAGGCGTTCATTCACGAGGTCCGAAAACGCCCTGTGACGTACCTCGTCGAGGGCATCACGGTGGGCGATCAGCTGCTCGAGGTCGAGCGACGCTAAATCCGTGGTCTGTCTGTCGACCTCGAGAAGGTAGGCATCAATCCGGTTTTTCATCCTGCGCCGCATCCACTCACGGAACGCAATCGATCCGGAGTACAGCATCACCGCCAGGGTCAGACCGAGACTGAGGGCTTCCGCATACTTCACGAAAAACCCGGGTTCCTCCCGGTTGTAATAGGCGATGGCTCCCCGGTGGAACGGCATGACCGTTTCGGACGGGCGATAGTCCTCACGAATCTTGCGCGCCACCGAGAGGTCGGCTCCGTCCAAACCGGTGGCGGCCGCGCGGTATTCGAATACGGCGGAAGTGATGTCGCGTACGAGCGTCTCGTCGAGGGTGCGGCGGGCGATCAGCATCGCCGACACATTGATGGTGCGCACCGGTTTCAGGGGCAATCTCGAATAGGTTCCGCGCGGAATAGTCGTGCTGCGGATGCTCGGGTAGACGAGAGCGAGGGCGTCCGCCTCTCCGCCGTAGTGCTGACCATCGCCGAGAGGAAGAAATCGTATAACGTCGTTTGCCGCCAGTTCGGCAATCTGTCGAGAGGGAATCGCGGTGAGGACGAACGCGGCTTCCACTGATCCATCTGCCAATCCGGCTGCGAGCTCTTCCGGTGGCAGGGAAAGGTCCTCGCCGACCACCAGCCCGAAGTGCGCGAGTACACGTTCCGAGAGCTGACGGGTTCCCGATCCTTTCGAACCGAGGGAAACGCGCCTCCCGCGCAGGTCGAAAATCGTTCGAATTTCGTTCGCATGCACTTTGCTGACGAGAATGTGCAGGACTTCATCGTAGAGCCGTGCGATGACGCGCGTACCCGACCTCGGTGGGGTGTCGCTCTGGACGAACGCGAGATCGACACCACTCCCGGCCGAGCCGACGAGCTCCATGTTCTGGACGCTGCCGTTCGTGGGACGCACATCGGCGGATTCGACGATTCCCTCATCCTCGAGAATCCGAGCGAGCACCTCGCCGAGAGCGTGGTAGGTCCCCGTCTCGACGCCGGTGGCGATTACGATCTCCTCGCGGGCCCGATCTTCAGACAACGCGGAGCGAACGTAAAGACCTCCCACAATGGCGATCAACGCCACCGCCGTTGCAGCGATGGCGCGAATCGGAATTGGTGATCCGACTCCGTGGTCGTGTGTTGCATCCCCCATTTTGTGTCTCCGAATGATTTACCGCGGCAGCCTAGCACAGGCGCCCTTCCAGGAAGGCCGGAAAAGACAGGGTGATAAAATGAATACTGGTGTCGGTTCACAACTTGGAGCGGCTGAATCGGGACTCGGTGACCAACAGTGCTGAGAGGTGGATGTGGCCAGGAAGACCCCGAGAGGAAAATCTGGAAAGGGCGCGCAGGGAGCGGCCGAGAACGTTCACCGGATGCCGTCAAGCGGCCGCCGGAGAACCACCCCCGCCGAGGACCCCCTCGCATTTCCGAATGTCCCGACGATCGTTACCAACGCGAGCCGCGCAGCAGTCGCGGTCAGCAGCGATAATGTGATCGAACACTGGAATGACGCCGCCATCGAGCTCTTCGGCTTCACTGCCGACGAGGCCATCGGTCGCAATCTGCAGACGGTCATTCAGGCCCGCGACGTGTTTGGAAACCGGCTGGCGAACGATCATGGCGCTTTCCACGAAATGGTCCGCATCGGCGAATCTCCGCAGAGCTTCGAGCTCGCGATCATCACCGCCACCGGCAAGATGATCCGGGTCGCGGTCTCCGTCGTCGTGGTCCTCGGCCCTCAGCCTGCTGAGTATTCCCTGATCTATCTCATGACGCCGATGCATCGAAGGCGGCGAGCTGACGAGGCCATCGACCGGATCCTCGCCCAGGTCAACCTGCCAGGTGTGACCACGCCTGGTGCGCCGATCGCGACCGGGGCCAACCAGCGCGGCACCATCAAAAAGCCCCATCTCACGCGCAGGCAACTCGAGGTGTTGTTGCTGCTTGCCGAGGGAAAACGATCGAGCGAGATCGCGGCCGAGCTCAACATCAGCGTGCACACGGTGCGGACCCACATCCAAGGGATCCTCCGAACACTCGGTGCGGCAAACCGCCTCGAGGCCGTTTCGCGCGCCCTTCACGAGCGGATCATCTGAAGGTGACAGCGGTCATCCCGAGTATCACGACGCCGGATTCGGCGTTGACCCATGGAATGACGGTTGCCCAATCAACGCGCTCTGGCGGGCCCTGAAGGACCCGCCTACGCGAGGAAGGCCTTTGTAGGCGGGTCGTTCACGGCCCGCCAACGCGCGCGACCAACCTCTGGAGGTGGGTCGTTTTCGGCCTGCCGACGAAGCGAATCATTGGGGGCGAGCGAAGCGAGTCGGAGGGTCCTCGCCGGAGGCGACTACACCCACGCATCGCGAATCCCGCCAACACGCCGACGTGTTGCCTTCATCGACCGGCCGGCGTCAACTTAGCGGATGCTCTTCGGGGCGCTCACGTCCAGGTCCTTGTCGGACGCACTCACCGACAGTGGAATCGGCTTCCCGCCCGACTCCGGGGGTGATTCGAAGCGCAACGCGTAACTCCCGTCGAGCATTCGTCCGAAACGGTCTGCAGCACTCGGTAGCTGCGCTCTCCCCTGCACCAGGAACAGGCCGCCCCCGGAAGTGATGGTCAACTGTTTGAGGTTCTTGCGCGTGCGGTTGCTGAACTCTTCGTCCCAGAGGGCGATAACCAATATCGGAACGCCCGCGCTCGCTGCCGCGTCGGCCGCATGATTCCATTCCTCTTTTGTCGGCTCGCTCCGGCCGTCGGTCAGGACGATCAAAAAGGTGCGACCGCGTTGACCCGTGAAAGTCTCCAGAGCGGCGACGATGAGCAGGGCCACGTTCTCGCCTACCGGCGCCCCGTGCATGCGGGCCGACGATCCAGCCTCGGCACCCCACTCGCCAACGCCGGACGAAGTCGCCACGAAGAAGCGTCCGCGACCACCACCGGCGCGGTCCGCCAGTGGAGCCAACGAACCACGCGATGCCGACCACCCACCCGCGTCCCCCGACATGACGTCGATCGCAAACCCCAGCAGGAGGGGCGCGTCGTCGGGACCACCGAGGCTCACGATCGACGCATCTGCTCCGCCGAGCCGCAGCCGGAGATCGTTTTCGTCGAGGTCTCGAACCGCCTCTCTCCCCCGCGTTACGATCACCGACACATCTCTCGTTTCCGGTGCGGCGCCGTCCCACTCATCGAGACGCGCCGCCACCTCCGCGGACACCGGAGCGGAGACCTCGGCGCTGGGAGCGACCACGGACGGAGCCGACATTTCCGGCTCCGGTGCACGTGGGGGCGGTTCCGAACGGAGCGGCTCGACGAGCGGCGGCTCGGCCTCGGCCGGTTCCTCGTCCGCCGGCAATGGTTCATCACCTACCGGCACGGCCGTTTCCTCCGATTCCGGCGTGGACTTCACTGAATCCGCTCCGACCGTGTCAGGCTTCGCCACAGCGACCGCCTCTTCCGCAGCGGTCGCGGCCGCGATCACCTGAGCCTCGTCGCCCGGCTCCGGTTCACGAACCTCGGGCTGACGTTCGGGAGCCGTGTCCACTTCCAAGGTCTCCGGCGGCTCTTCAATTTGCGTCGGTACGTCCGGACCGGGCACCGATTCGAGAGCGGTCTCGGGCACAGGAGAGGGTGTATCGGGAGACGTCGGAGGCTCGGACATCGGGCTCGATCGGGGTGCTGGCGAGACCTGGCTGCCGGGCTTCGGTGCCGCCAGCACCGAAGCAACCGCCACCTCGGGCGCAACAGTCTTTTCGGGCGCCCGCGTCGGTTCGGCTTCGATCCGAGACGGAGGCTCGGTTGCCACGACGGTAGATCCAGCGGAAGAAAGATCCGGGATCCTGACCTTTCCGACCCAGAGGCCCGTGTCCTCGCGCCTCGGGTCTTCGATGCCGACACGAAGATCGTACTCGCCGGGTGGCCACACAACATTGAAGCGCACCGATCCGTCGGTTTCGAGCCTGACCGCTCGCATCGGGCTGCCGGAGCTCACCGCGCCGCCGTCGAGCTCGATGCGGACGATCACGTTGTCGCCAAGTCTTCCCCTGTCCTCGGGAGAAACCTGAATCACGACTTCGACATCCGTCTTGCCCTCGATGCTTCGCAGCGGCTCCAGCTCGACTCTCATGGCAACCGGCGGATTGGCTGCGACGCTCACAAGCGCGGCCAGAAGCGATCCCAACACCCATGAGTTCCTTGTCTTCACGGATCTCTCCCGCCGCGATTGTCGCACGAATCCGCCAGCGCCCAACGGTCAGCCCGAGGAGTGGAGAGCGAAGAGCGCCCCCTGAGGATCGAGACACTGGGCGATGAGATCACCTCCAGGTACCTCCATGGGCCCGTTGACCACCTGACCTCCGAGCTCCTTGACCTTGGCCACCAGTGCGTTCACGTCGTCGACCTTGATGTAATACAGCCACATTGGCGGGCCCGGCATTTCGACGGGCTTATTGAACATGCCCCCGAGGGGGGCCTCGCCGCGGCCGTAGATCTGGTAGATCCCAGCCTCGCCCATGTCCATCGCCTCCTGCGGCGACCAACCGAACAGCTCCGAGTAGAACGCGAACGCCCCCTTGTAATCAGAGGTTGCCAGCTCGTTCCAAGAAAACTGACCGACCTGCTGCTCTTCAGGCTCAGCCTGACTGTCCTCACCTGCAGAGTGGTAGATCGCAAAGGCCGCACCTTGCGGATCCGACAGGATGGCGAATGAACCGGCGCCCGGGATGTCGGTCGGCTCGTGCAACACCTGCCCGCCGGCATCAGTTGCCGCCTTGACTGTCGCCGCGACGTCATCCACCGCCACGTAGGCCATCCAATGTGGCGGTACGCCGGCCTGGCGAAGCTCGTCCGGCAGGTCCATGATCCCGCCCAGCGGCGTGTCGTGGTTGGTCCACATCGTATAGGGCTTGTCGCCCTCCTCCCACTTCTGGGTGCCCCAGCCGATGAGCTGCCCATAGAAGTCCTCGGCCGCTCCGGGATCATTGGTCATCAAGTCGTACCAAACGAACCGTCCTCGATTGTCGCTCGCCATCGCCGCCTCCTCGCAGTTTTCGGGTCTCTATTTCGATTGCGCGGCGCCCCGCCCGAAGTTACAGAGCTGTCACGCCTGTTCGATATCCGGCGGAGGGAAGTTTTCTCGCGACCGGCCTCGTCAGTCATCCTCCAGGAAGTATTGGACCGTGGTCACCACCCTGATCTTCTTGAATTGTGGTGAAAACGCGTCACGGTCGGTGATCGAGAAATATCCCTGCTGCGCATTCCTGATACTGCCGACCCGGCTGCCCGAATCCTCGGCGAACTGCTGCGCGGCCCGACGCGCGTCCTTTGTCGCCTCCTGGATCATTTCCGGTTTGATCTCGTCCAGGGACGTGTAGAGATACTCGGTATTGTTCTCATAGCTTCGGATCAGGGCCACCCCCTGTTTCACCAGCTCACCCGTCCGCTCCATTGCCGAGCGCACCTCGTCGATCCGCGGCGTCCTCACGATCACCGCCGATTCCGCCACGTAGCGCTCCATCGGGCCCTGACGCATCATGCCCTGCGCCTCCCGATCGGTGACCCGCGCAGCCGAAACGCTGATCTCCTCCTCTTCGAAGTCCTCGGCCAGGAAGGCGCGGATCTTGGCCGCGCCATCGTCGGTCCGCCGTTGCAGGGTGCCGAGGTCATCGGCGGTCACGGTGAACGTGATCGGCCAGATGACGAGATTTGCGGCGACCTCGCGCTCGGCAAGCCCCTTGACGGTGACGTACCGGTCGGCCGAGCGTGCCGTCAGCAGACCGTTGCCAATGAAGTAGCCACCCAAGGCCAGACCGACAGCGATCAGGAGTCCAGCAATCACGAGGTTTCGTTCGCCCATCAGGTCCTCCGTGAGTTCACTCTCTATCGATAACCCGGCCGTGGCCCAACTCATTCTCGATATTCACGGACTGCCGAATCCTCGACTAGAATGAGCACCTGAAATTCGCACCAGGCCTGCATCGTTGACGACGGATAGGAGACACCAAATGCAAAATGCGTCGAAGTCCATTCTGCTCGTTCTCTGCCTTGCAGTCGGTTGCGGAACCGGCGATGTTCCCAAAGCCCCGCCCGCAGCTCCCGTCGACCTCGATCCCGCTGATCCGACGATATTGAAGCGGCCCTTCACCGCTGAAGAGATCCGCGATGAGTGGATTCCGGGCCTTCGCATTTTGATGCGGCGAACCACACCGGAGGGGACCCAGCTCGAACGGTGGACGGTGATGGCGGCCGATAACGAGGGGGCGGAGATCGAGTACGCGATGATCGCGGACGACGCCTCGGTGGATGGGGAGCCGCAGGTGAAACGGTCGACCTGGGTTGAGCTGCGCGACCACGCGAGCTTTCCCGCTGCGCGTTCCTCGCGCGACTGGGTCAGCCGCTCAACGCCGCTGGGTGATTTTGGAGGCTGGCTCTACCGGGTCGAGGACCCCGAGGCAGCCGCCGTCCAGGAGTACTTCTTCGTTCCCGACCTGCCGGGAGCGCCTGTGCAGATGCGGATCCTCGAAGGGGAGATAACCGTATTCGAGCTCGAGCAGACGGCACGCTTGCGGCCCGAAGGACATTCGACTGCTACCGTCGACACGCCAGTGGACCGATGAAGCTCAAGCACGCACTTTCCTGCATGATCGCCGCCCTCGCGCTGATCCCGGGAGTTGCGGTGGCTTCTGAAGAACCGGCGAATGAGGACCCCAAGCTCGTGCTGGTGCTGTCCGGAGGCGGCGCTCGCGGCATCGCCCACATCGGAGTCATCAGGGTCCTCGAGGAGCTGCACATCGCCCCAGACCTGATCGTCGGCACCAGCATGGGATCGATCATCGGCGGTCTCTACGCGGCCGGATGGTCGCCGGACGAGATGGAGGAGATTGTCCGGGCGATCGACTGGGAGCAGATCTTTACCGATCGCGTCGAGCGCAAACATCGGTCTTTTCGACGCAAGCAGGACGATAGACCGGTCATGATCCAAGGGAGGATTCACTTCGATGGTTTCAAACCGGTTTTGCCATCTGGAGTCATCGACGGTCAGCGACTCGAGGCTGCACTACGGTCCATCGAAGCACTCTCCGTCCAAGCGACCGATTTCGACAACCTGCCGATCCCCTACCGCGCGGTCGCTGCAGACATTTTCAGCGGCGAGGCGGTGGTGATCTCGTCGGGCAGCCTGGCCACAGCGATACGGGCCAGCATGTCGGTGCCCGGAGTTCTGCCGCCGGTCGAGATCGCCGACCGGAAGCTGGTGGACGGCGGCATTACCGCAAACCTGCCGATCGGGATCGCTCAGGACCTCGGAGCCAAACGGATCATCGCGGTCGACATCTCGAGTCCGTTGCTCGACGAAGAAGGCGAGCGCTTGGGATCGTTCATGAGCATCTATAACCACCTCAACAGCCTCCTGACCGCCCGCAACCGCGAGCGTGATGTCGCGCTTCTTCAGCCCGACGACGCGCTCATCATTCCGGATCTCGGAGACATTTCATTCGTCAGCTTCGATCGAGTGCAGGAAGCGGTGGCGATTGGAGAGGAGGCCGCACGTCTGCAAATCGATGAACTTCGGCAATTCAGCGCAACCGATGCGCGTTGGTCAGAATTCGATGGACGGGAACGTGCGCGAGGTCTTGAATCGTTAGAAATCGACCGGATCCGCCTCGAGAACTCCAGCGGGGTCGATGACCGCCTGGTGCGCAAAGCGCTGACAATCCGGCCGCCGGAGATTTTCGATTGGAAGTCGCTGGGTTCCGATATTCTCGACCTTTACAATACCCGGTATTTTGGAGTCGTCGACTTCGGGATCAACGAAATCGAGGAGGATATGCACGAGCTCGTGCTCAGGACGCCGCCACCTCCCCAGGGGCGCGGTACCTTGCAGTTCGGAGTCGGCTTCCTCGACGATTTCGACGGTGGATCCACCTATCACGTCCAAACCCGGCATCAGTTCATTCCCGCCAATCGTCGCGGTGGCGAGTGGGAGACCACCTTGCAGCTCGGTACGGTTTTCGGAGCCAGAACGTCGTTTTATCAGCCGCTCGACTGGGGAATGAAGTGGTTCGTCGAACCGTCACTGACCTATGAACTCGGCACCCAAGAGATCTGGCTCTTAGGCCAGGCCCTTGCAGACTACAAGTTTCGTTCTGTCGACGCCAGGATTGCGGCAGGAAGGACATTGGGGAAGTGGGGAGAATTCCGGCTCTCGGTTTTCACGGGGGACAATCGCGGATCGCCACGCATTGGCCTGCCGGAATTCGATTCCGAAAGCGCCGGGCGCGGAGGAGGAGAGGCGAGATTCCGCGTCGACACCGAGGATTCGGTGGTCTTTCCGCGAGTCGGCGCTAATTTCGACCTCCGCTACAGTTTGTCATCAGAGTCGCTCGGCTCGGACACCGGATTCGAGCAGATCTGGGGTAAAGCGTCCTACGCGTGGAGCTTCGGCGAGAACACCATTGTCCCCTCGGTCGAGTACGGCGAAAACAGGAAACCGTTGGACAGCTTCTTCAACGTCTACTTCTTGGGAGGGCTGTTTCGTCTCTCGGGCCTCGGTAACAAGGAGCTTTTCGGCGACTCGATAGCCCTGGCGAGACTTGTGGGTTACCGAAGGATGTTTCAATTCGAGGCTGCTGGTCTGAAGTTCAAGATCTACGTCGGTTTGAGCCTCGAGGCGGGCAACGCCTACTTCGACGGCCAAGAGATCTCGTGGAACAGTATGCTCAAAGGCGGCAGCGTTTTCGTAGGAGGCGACACCTTCATCGGTCCGATTATCTTCGCCTATGGCCGCACCGAGGGGAATCGGGACCGCTTTTATCTGGCGATCGGAGACACTTTTTAGTCGCCGAGAACGAAATTGAGGGCTCTGCCCAGCTCCATTCGCGCGGCCCGCGGAAAGTCGTGCGGCGTTTCAGGCACCACCCGCAACCTGGTCTCGTATCCGGCCTCTTCGAAGTCAGTCGCCGCCTGGCGAACCTGCTTGAACAGGCGATCGAGAGAACCCACCATGAAGTAATACCGCGGGTCATCGTTGCCCGCTGGTGGAGGGAAGTCGATCTCCGGAACGTAGGGGCCGGCCATCGAAATCACGCCGACGAACCGGTCCGGGTAGCGGAGAGCCAGGGCCATCGCCATGAAACCGCCCTGAGAGAAGCCGGCAAGGATGACCCGGTCCTGGTCGAAGTCGTAACGCTCTTTCACGTACTCGACCGTCAGCTGAACGATGACACCTGCCTGGTCGACACTCCCCCAACCGCGCCCCGAGCCCACTCTCTGTGCTCCCGAAGGGACGGCCAGGATGGCACCGAATCTTCGCGCTGCCGGCCCCCAGACCGCCAGATACCGTGCGGCATGATCGCCATAGCCATGGAGGACGACAAGCAGAGGCCGCTTTCCACCCTCACCCCGGCTCTTCGGCACCACGATCAGCGGAGGCGTTGCCGCAGCCTCTTTTCGCAGGATCTCCTGGTGGTGGTCGAGATTTCGGGCGACTCGAAGTCGCACTCCGCGATATCCGGGAAGGTCACGAACGATGTCGAGATCAGCGTCGGATTCGAGTTGTGACAGCTGATAGAAACCGTTTGCGGCCGATCGTTCCAACCAGCGCAACGCCGATCGAGCATCGCCCGAGAGGGCGTAGACACATGCCAGGTTGTACTGCTCGACCGACCGTGGAACCAGATCGACCAGGTCGAGGCCGATTTCGATCGCCTCATCCCAATCCTCGAGGCGGTAGGCTTCGTCGAAGGCTCGTCGAAGCGCCTGAACCTCGACCGGCTCCTGAGCTGCCACCGACAGCGCGGTCAGAACCGTCACCGCAACCATAGATTGCCACCACCATCGATTCCGCGATCCTCGAGCGTCTCTCATGCTCTCTCCACCGAAAGCTTCCTCTGGAAGTACGGCAGCGACGCGCGTGCAGTTTCGGAATTCCCCGGCCGGGTCTCATGAGCGCCCGGCAGACGTGCCTCGGAAAATACGTCGAAGAGGCCAACCCTCACCACGCAATGCAGCTGAGGTTTTGCTTTTCAGCCATTCGGGCGGATAATGCGTCGCCATGAGTTGCGACTCCGGCTCTGAAACCGCCCAACCAACCACTCCAGCCCATGTTTGAGGCATTCGCAACGGCATTCTCGGGGGCGGTATCAGGTATCGCGGTCATTTTCTTCGTCATTGCCGGCTCCGGCATCATGGCTCGTCGAGGTTGGATCACGCAGACCCAGATCGACGGGCTTTCGGCCGCCGCGGTCAATCTCTTCCTACCGTGCCTGATATTCGGCAAGGTCGTCGAGCACTTCGATCCGGAATCCCAGCCCGGATGGTGGTCGCTTCCTCTCGCCGGCATCGTGATGGCCCTGATCGGAACCGGCCTCGGGGCATTACTCTTCCGGGGCCAGCTTCCAAACAAATCGGACATGCTTCCGTTGGCCGGCATGCAGAATGCCGGCTACCTGGTATTGCCCGTTGGCCTCGCGCTCTATCCCGAGAGTTTCGATACGTTCGCGGTCTACGTATTCCTCTTCATCCTCGGTTTCAACCCAATCCTGTGGAGTCTGGGCAAGATCCTGGTAACCGGTGGCACCAACCAAAAGCCGAGGTTGCGCGACCTCGTCAGTCCCCCTCTGCTGGCAAACGTCATCGGTATCGGTGCCGCACTCGGCGGAGCCAGCCGCATTCTTCCGAAGCCCGCACTGGACGCCGTGAACCTGATCGGCAGCGCCGCTATTCCGGTCGCAATGGTTGTCCTCGGTGCGGTGCTGGGAGGCATTTCGGTCCGTATCAGGGCCCACCTCGGCGACGCCCTGCGCTCGATGGCTGTGAAGTACGTTGCTCTGCCGTTGATCGTAGTGCTGGTACTGTACGCAACGCGGCTTTACCTGGCCAATCCCCTGCTCGCCGAGTTCTTCGTCATCGAAGCCGCTGCAGCTCCGGCGGTCGCCCTGGTGCTCCAGGTACGCGTCTACGGTGGTAACGAGCAACGCGTCGGAACGGTGATGTTCCTCTCCTACATCGCCTGTACGATCGCACTGCCGGCCTGGGTGGCCATCTGGAGGCTCATCGCCCCTTGAGACGCCGCCGCGAACCGAAAAAGGGGCCGGGGCGGAGCGAACACCGCCCCCGGCCTCGGTTCCAAATCACGGGGACTCGGTCGCATCTCCCATTTCACCGGCGTCTTCGTCGACCGGCATGGCCGCCGCCGCCGCAATGACCGGCTTGTCGGCGATGCCTGCCTCTTCAGTCGGTTCGAGCTCTTCGGTGTCGGCCGCCGGTGCCGGCTCCGGCCATCCCATCGCAGTGCGGAACTCGCGCAGCTTGGATTGAATCTGTCGGGCATTCCTCGGTCCCACGCGGAGCAGATGTTTCTGCGCTTCAGTGAGGTTTTCGAAACGATCATCGGCATACGCGTAGACGATCGCGCGCTGCTCGACCTCGACTTGGCCAATCGGCACCTCCACCTCGAGGAGGTGGTCTATCGCCTCACGCATCCGCATGTCGAATGCGTGATCTGCCCAGCCGACCTCGTGATAGATGGCATCCAGGCGAGGCGAGAACCTCCTGTAGACATACACCATCTCCTCCGAATCGAGAGACGCGAATACGTCACCCACGAGGTCGTAGCGGCGGTAGGTTCCCGGGGCGACAACCAATATTCCCTCGTCCTCGCGGACGATGAACGGCCGGCTGGGGCGGAGGAACTCCACCTGATCGGACGGACTGTATCCACCCGCGACCGCATCAACCGCCAGCACGAATCGACGCAGCAGCCGGTCATTGGCGAGATACGAAGCAAGTACCGGGTGCGCCGACACGTGCATCATTGCCGCCCGGAATGGCCCGTCGTCATCCACATCTGGAGCTGGGGCCTCGACCGCTTGCGAGCCCTCGAACAGGGAGGTCTCCACAGTCGGCTCGGGCGGCCGTGGCACCTCAACCGTCGCCCGCTGCGGCGCATCGACGGTGATGCCGGATCCGAGCCACATCAGAGCCGCGGCCAGGGCCACGGCAGAAACAACACACGCGCCCACTACTGCAAAGGTCCTGTCGTCCTTTTTCATGGGGACCTCCTTTCATGATCAAGCGTAGGAACACGATGCGCTGACCTGGAGGCACAAATGGGGCATTCTTCAGGTAAACCGAGGCGGCCGTATGGCTGTCAGCCTTCAGCTCTCAGCTCAGCCTCATGCAAAATCATCGGCCAATCCGCTGTAGGCGGGTCATTCATGGCCCGCCAACGGGGGCCGAAACGGTCGTTGGCGCGCCCTCGAGGACCCGCCTACAATAATTTCTGCTATCGAGAAGGAGATCGCACATCTTCGTCCTCAGACGGATCTCCGCGGGTTTTTGCAGGAGGCTGAGCTGATTGCCGATAGCTTTCGTTTACTGGACCGAGAAGCTCACCGTCACCAGGTAATACACCGCCACCGGCTCGCCTTCGAGGGTCGCCGGTTTGAACCGCCACGACGAGACCGCCTCCACCGCCGCTTCGGTGAGCCCGGAAGGCAGTCCCTTGAGCACTCTGATGTCGGTGACGTTGCCAAGCGTGTCGATGATGGTCTGCAAAATCACGACCCCTTGCACCCGTGCGTGTCTGGCCTCCTCCGGGTAGTGCGGATCCGGAGAGTAAACACGGACCGGTGCCAGGACGTTTCCGGCGATCTGCATCGGCCCGATGCCAGGGCCGGCGGGGCCTTCCGGCACAACCACCGAGTCGCCGATCTCGGGGAAATCCAGCTCGGACACATCCACCGCCTGGTCCTCCGCAACCAGCGGTTCCGGGTCCTCCGGGGTCGGATCCGGCACCGGTACGATTCGGGCCTTCGGTTTGACCACTGTCCTGCGGACCTTCGGTTTCGGTGGAGGCTGGAATTTCACCGACTGAAGCCTGTACACCTTCGGCGTGCTGCCGACCTTGAGAATCCTCTCTTCGTAATAGGATGGAAAGACGATGATGAACAAGAGCGCGTGGAGGGCTATCGCGGCCGCGAGTCCGAGGCTTGCGGCTCGGCGGCGGGCCGGCGCTTCTTCCTCCTGCAGACGCAGCACGGCCGGGTCGAGCGCATTATACGGTCGATTCCAGCGTCTCTCTCGTGCTCGCGCAATCCTGCTTTCACCGATTCGCATTATTCTCCCGTGCCGATCGACCCGACCGAACTCACAACATAGCTACGTTCAGGACTCTGGCTTGGTTACCCTTCGGTTTCCCCGCCGCCGTTCGAATGCCCGGAGCTCTCGACGATCGGCAATTCCGGAAGGGGAAACCACCGGAGACGCTCGAGCTCTTCCGGCAACTCGGCGGATTGTCCGTCGCGACCGAACTCTGTCTCGGCTCGCGCGATGATCCTACGCGCCTCTTCCAGATAACGAGGAAGTGCGCTCTCCGGCTCGGTGAGATGGCGGTCCCGGTACTCGAGCCGACCCGAAGCGAAATGCAGGTTGTCAAGTCCGAGTTCCAGGCTGCTCGAGTGATCCCGGTGCCGCCAGAGCCCTGTATCCACCGAGAAATGGTAGTAGGGCAAAAGCTTCCAACCTTCTTCGGCCACCAGATGGACCGCGTCGAGAATGTAGTTGAAGACCTGTTCCGAGATGAAGTAGTTGAAATTGACCCTCACCCACCCGGGTTTAATGCCCTCGCAGCCGCTGTTGATGGCCTCGCGAAACCTCGAGGACCTGTCCATGTCGATGCCCAGGAGGCGGTGACCGTACGGTCCGGCGCACGAGCAGCCGCCTCGCGCCTGGATTCCGAACAGGTCGTTGAGCAAGGCGACAACGTAATTGTGATGGAGGAAACGATCGCCGCGCTGAATGAGGAATGAAACGATCGAGAGCCTTTTGGCCTGGCTGTTGCCGAGAATTCGGATCCAGGGGCTGGCCGACCATGACTCGATCGCCCGGCGGACGAAGGACTCTTCGAGATCTTCGATCGTCGACTCGCCGACAGCGGCCTTGAGCTTGAAGACGAGACCGGCTCGAATCGACTCGATGATTGCCGGAGTCCCACCCTCTTCACGAATCGTTGGATCGCTGAGATAACTGTGACCATCGGCGCTGACGTAACTGACGGTGCCCCCACCCGGTACTGATGGCACGCGGTTGGTGACCAGTCGCCGCTTGACGACGAGAACGCCCGGCGTTCCCGGTCCACCCACGAACTTGTGCGGCGAGATGAAGATTGCATCCTTGGCCGCGAGAGGGTCCGAGCCCTCGCCAACGGGATTCATCTCGATTCGCACATAGGGCGCAGCCGCCGCGAAATCCCAGAATGCGAGTGCATCGTAGCGATGCAGCAGGGTTGTCAGTTCCTCGGTATTGGACACGATGCCGGTGACATTCGAGGCGGCAGAGAAACTACCGATCTTGAGCGGACGCGCCTGATGGGCCTCGAGCTCCCGTTCCAGGTGGCCCTCGTCGATGCGTCCATCCCGATCCTCGTCGATAACGACCACGTCCGCAATCGTTTCGCGCCAGGGAAGCTCATTGGAGTGATGCTCGTACGGACCGATGAAAACGATTGGCCGTTCCTCCTCCGGGATCAGTGAGCTCAGCCCGTACCTCTCGTCGAGATCTGCGGGAAGGCGGATGTTCAGAATGTCGATCAACCTGTTGATCGCGCCGGTCGCTCCGGACCCGCAGAAAATGACCACGTCTTCCTCACTGCCGTTCAGCTCGTCGAGGATGATGCGGCGGGCGTCCTCCCTGAAGTGCGTGGTCTGAAGGCCGGTAATCGAGGTCTCGGTGTGGGTGTTTGCATAGAGGGGCATCACCTCTTCGCGGATGAAATCCTCGATGAAGTCGAGCGACCTACCCGACGCGGTGTAGTCGGCATAGGTTACGCGTCTTACTCCGAATGGCCCTTCAATCGCCCGATCATTCCCGATGATGCCTCGTCGAATGCGTTCGATCAGTGCCTGAACCTGCTTTTTCAGCGATCACTCCTCTCTGACCGAATGGTCGTGTTGGAGATGATAACCGACGATTCGACGACCCTTCAGATACAATGGTTTGGAGAGCGAGATTCGGAGGGCTCGGCGAAAGTCGAAAGGAGAAGGCATGACGACCCAGAACAACTCCGGTTCGGAAGACGCTGGACACCGGCCGAAGTTCAGGCGGCGCCACTACCTCATCGATCGCCAACGACAACTCGCAGCAACTGTCAGGGTCGCCGGGCTGGTGTTCATACTGTTGGTGGTGCTCAACATCATCGTCGGCTGGCAGGCTTACACGGCGACGGAAGCGGTAATGGTCGCCAACCCGGCCATGGGAGCGCGAATGCGCGCGATGGACAACCGCAATCTTGCGATCATGGCGGGGATTTCCCTGATCATTCTGGCGGCGGTTGTCGTGCGCTCGATCATGTACACCCACCGTACGGCGGGAGCCGTGTACAAGGTTTCGACGACACTCGACGACGTGGCCAACTTCGACTTCGACACCAGCTTGCGATTGCGAAGCGAGGACAGTATCCGAGGGCTCGAGGAGCCGTTCAACAGAATGGTCGCCAACCTCAGGCAGCGCGCACAGGAAGACCGCGAGGCCATGGAGAAGCTGGCCGATCAGATAGAAAAAAACGGTAATCCAGTAGACGCGGAGATGTTGCGACGCATCGCCGCATCATCGGTGCGCCCGCCAGAGTAGGCTCGCCAGATCTGAACTTGCATTTCTGACCAATTGACTGCTTCGGTCGGGAGAATACAGGTTACTCGGGCGGAAAACTCTTGAGCAGCTTCCTGACCGTTTTTTGAATCCTCTTCCCTGGAGGATTCACGTTAGTGATTTCCCGTTCGACGACACCGGTCCACACCAACTGGTGGGTGCGTGCATCGACGATGTCGAGCACCAGCGTGCCCTCTTTGTAGGAACGGACCTCGGTGTAGCCGTAATTGAATCCACCCCAGTAGCCATATCCCCACGGGGAGACGGTGCCCCACGGGATGTGGTTGATCTGAAGCTCGTCGGTCGCACTGAAATAATAGGTCAGCAGCAGATCTGTCTGCGGCGGGGCGGGCGCCGGCTCGAGGCCCTTCTCAGCCAGAACATCCTCGGTCACCCTCCGCAGTCTGATTTTGAGATGTTCCGGCAGAAGGGATTCGATCGAATGATCGCGTTCCATCCACGCATATGTCGAGTAGCTCGAGAATTCCGCCTTCGGATCCCAATCGGACCGCACCTTGGCCCACGCTACGCCAGCAGCAAGCGCAACGCACCATACATAGACGGCAACACGACGAGTTTTGCGATTCACATTGCACTCCTTTGCGGAGAGAAGGGTAGCAGAGGAGGAATGATGAATCTTGAATTCTTCACCGCCCGCCCGTTCCCGCATTTCGAATTTCGGATTTCGGATTTCGAATTTACCGCCAGCCCGATGGCGTGTCATTCCGACCGAGCGAACGGAGTGAGCGAGCGGAGGAATCTATGGGCAGTGCGGTGGCGCGCTTCAGCCCAGCCCGCCCCATAGATCCTTCGACTCCGCGTCCCTTCGGGACGCTTCGCTCAGGATGACATTCTGACTGGGCTCGTCGGACGAGCCCGTCATCTTGTCATTCCGACCGAGCGAACGAAGCCCCCTTCTCCTGTCATTCCGACCGAGCGAACGGAGTGAGC
>JAJDNM010000092.1 GCA_022340665.1 Acidobacteriota bacterium
ACGTCCGGCGGCAGGTCCATCGCCGGGTGGCCCCAGTAGCCGTTGGTGAAAATGCCGAGCTGGCCCTTGGAGACGAAGTCGGCGACCTTCTCCTTGACCGCGGTGAGCGTCTTGACGTCGTTCCCGGGCCACGGGGACAGAGATTGCGCGAGCTTCGCTGTTGTAACCGGGTTCCCCTTCAGGGCCGACACCACGTCCACCCAGTCGAGGGCCGACAGGTGGTAGAAGTGGACGATGTGATCGTGCAGCGCATGCGCCGCAATCAGGATATTGCGGATCAGCTGCGCGTTGAGCGGCGGATTGATACCGAGGGCGTTCTCCACCGCACGCACCGAGGCGATGGCGTGCACGGTCGTGCACACACCGCAGATGCGCTGGGTGAAGATCCACGCATCACGAGGATCCCGTCCTTCGAGGATTTTCTCGATTCCGCGCCACATCTGACCCGAGGACCAGGAGTTCTGCACCTTGCCCCGGTCGACCTCAACGTCGATGCGCAGATGACCCTCGATGCGCGTAATCGGGTCAACAGTGATTCTGGCCATCAGGCCCTCCCTTCCGTTGCTGGAACCTGAACGGCGGTCGCGCCGCCCAGGATCGGATAGCGTTTCACAATGAAGATGTAGAGGAAGATCTCGAATCCGATGACGCCGAGCGTGATCAGCAACTCGAGGGTCGTCGGGAAGTACGACCAGTTTTCCCCCGGATTGAATGCGGTCAGGTAGGTGTCGAAGCGGTACATGCCACCGGCCAGCATGATGAACATCGATGCCCTGAAGATGGTGATGAACTTCGCGCGTGATTGCGGTCGAATCAACATCACCATCGGGATGGCGAAGAGAGCCATCTCGATCCAGAACACGACGCTGAGGGTTCCAGATGTGAACATCATCGCGGTCTTGCCGCTGATGATGATGTCTCCGAACCGCAACAGCAGGAAAAGCGCCAGGACGACGACGATCGCGCCCGAGAGCGAGGTCAGCATCTCGTCCTCGCGCTGGCGTTTGAAGACCCTGCTCGACACCGCCGACTCCCACACCACGACGGCATAGCCCATACCGATGCAGGAGATGAGATAGAGCAGCGGAATCCAGGGGGTGTTCCACAGGGCGTGGAGCTTGTGCCCGGCA
The DNA here is from genome assembly GCA_022340665.1 of Acidobacteriota bacterium. Lineage (NCBI taxonomy): Bacteria > Pseudomonadati > Acidobacteriota > Acidobacteriota bacterium. Next base: position 1,131 of record JAJDNM010000092.1, read on the forward strand.
AGCAGCATCAGGGTCCCGAGCGACGACTGGTGCATGGTCGGGAGCAACACGCCGAGGGCAATGATCCAGATCAGGAACTTGTCATAGAACTTGAGGCCCCACTCGGCGAACTTGATCAGCGATTCGTTGCTCGAGGTCGCCTTCCACTTCTCGAGGAAGGCGGGACCGAGCTCGATCCACAGAACGCCGACGTAGGCCATGACGCACAGCGCCACTTCGAGCAGCGCCGAGTTCCAGTTGTAGCTCCCCATGTCGGGGAACCCTCCGAGCGGAATGCGCCAGATCCCCCACCAGCGACCGACGTCGATGATGATTGCCAACGCAGCCATCGAGTACCCGAGGGCACTCGTCAAAAGGGCAGGCCGCACCAGCGGGTGGTACTTGCCCTTGTTGAGAATGTAGGCGAGGATCGCGATCGCATACCCACCGCACGCCAGCGCCGTGCCGGTGACGACGTCGAAGGCGATCCAGATCCCCCACGGGTATCCGTCGGTCAGACCCGAAACCGTTCCGATCCCGGTCAGGAACCGGTAGAGCAGGATCAGGACCCAGATGCCGAGGAAGATCACGAGGAAACGGGTAAATCGATTGAAAATTACGGGGCCGCCGACTGGTTCAGCGTGATGCTCACTCATCGGACCCCTCCTTCTTCGAAACGCGGCGGTTGCGCCACAGCACCGCACCGAGAATGCCGTAAAGGGCGACCGGCGCGATGAACCCCCGATAGATGCCGTGCTGGATGGTCCGGGCCTCCACTCCCACACCCTCGTCACCCAGCTCCGGCAGCCCGAGCTTCTCGAACGCCACATCGGCGAGGTACAGGACCTGGGTGCCGCCGCCCTCGGTGTCGCCGAAGATCTGCGGTGCACCAGCCGGGTAGTAGCGTTCCGGGTGATCCGCGATGCGTTGCCGCGCGTCCGCCAGCAGCTCTTCGTAGGTGCCGAAGATCACCGCCTCCTTGGGGCAGGCCTGGCAGCAACCCGGCTCCTCGCCGCGCGCCAGCATGTGATTGCAGAGCTCGCACTTGACGATTTCCGGTACTGCCGTGTCCCACTGGAACTTCGGAATGTTGTAGGGGCAAGCAATCTGGCAGTAGCGGCAGCCGATACAGCGGTCCTTGTCCCAGGTGACGATGCCGTACTCGCGCTTCTTGAAGGCGCCGATCATGCAGGCATTGACGCAGCCGGGGTCGATGCAGTGCATGCACTGCTGTTTCATGTAGGACTTCTCGCCCTCACCCTCGTAGAGCTTGATGATGTTCTTGGTGTACCCGTCCAGATCTTTGGGCGGGTCGTACCTGTTTCCCGGGAGGTTGTTGGCCGTCTTGCACGCCGTCACGCAGGCCTGGCAGCCGATACAACGGGTGGCGTCGTAGAGCATCCCGACCGCGTCCGCTGGTGCGGCGGGCCGGGTCGACGAGGCCTCGGCTGTTGTCGCAGCCGAAACCGCGGTACCGGCGCCTGCGACGGCGGCTCCTTTCAGCAAAGTTCGTCGATCCATGCTCATGACGACTCCTCCTCGCTCCCCCCTTCCGCCATTTTCTTGGAGGCCATCAGACCCGCGCCGACCACGGCGCCACCAACCAGTCCGGCAACGCCTGCTGCGGCTGCGGACGGGCTGGCTCGATGGTCCGGGTGAATTGGCGGAACGGCGTTCTCGGGCAGCGTTGCTTCCTGGTGCAACGGTTTGTTGAAGGCGACACCTTTCTCGGTGCAACCGAAGCACGGATGGCCGATGCCGATCGGCCAGGCACCCGGCACCTCCCCGAAGTTCAGCGTCGAGCAGTTGGCGTGGGTTTCCGGTCCTTTGCAGCCGAGCGCGAAGAGACAGTAGCCCAGCCTGTGACCCTCGTCGCCGAATTGACGGGCGAACCGACCGGCGTCGAAATGCGCACGGCGCGGGCAGTGCTCGTGGATGGTACGGCCGTAGGCGAACAGCGGGCGGCCCTTGTCATCGAGCGCCGGCAGAGAGCCCAGGGCAACGAACTGGAGAACCGTGCCGAGGAAGTTGTACGGATTCGCCGGGCAGCCCGGAATGGTGACCACCGTCGTGCCTTCGAGGATCTGAGGGGCTCCGGCGGCGTCGGTCGGATTCGGATCTGCCGAGGGGATGCCGCCCCACGAGGCGCAGGAACCGATCGCGATTACCGCAGCCGCGTTCCCGGCAACCTCCTCGAGGATATCGATCGCTGTCCGGCCACCGATCTGGCAGTAGATGCCGCCGTCCTTTCTCGGGATCGCGCCTTCGACCACGCAGACGTACTGGCCCGCGTGCTCCTCCATCGCCGTGTGCAGGGCATCTTCGATCTGATAGCCCGCAGCGGCGAAGAGCGTCTCGTGGTAATCCAGCGAGACGAGGTCGAGGATCAGCTCCGCGATGCCAGGATGAGAGGTTCGGAGCAAGGACTCCGTGCACCCCGTGCACTCCTGGAAGTGGAGCCAGATCACTGATGGTTTCAGGCCTGCCTCGGCAGCCTCCGCCCACTTGATCCCCGTGCTCGCGGGAAGACCGACGGCGGCCGCTGCCATCATGCATGCCTTGACGAAGTCCCTTCGGCCGAGACCCTCCTCCTGGGGGGTACCGTCGGGCACACCAAACCTCTCATCCCTCCTACCCATCATGGCCTCCTTTGGATTTTTCCGGTTGGACCAACAAAAAACCTATCCCACATTTTTGACCAAAACACAGTACGGCGGCCAATTCTCCGTTGTCAACAAAAAGCCCTGAATTTCGCCTGATTCTCAAATATATGTCTCATTGTGAATGCGACCTAATTGCAGAAAGCGAACACGGCAAGGCCGAAAAAAGACTCGAATGGCGGGGGCGTCTTGAGGTCTGATCGACCGAATTTGGAGCGGTCGAACTTCAATTGGCTGACAACGGCGTTATTGTCGGGAATCGACCAGAAATCTCGACCCGCCTCTTCCGTCGTCGTAGCGTCGAAGGAATGCCGTTCGAGCGATCGTCCCCTCCGTCGTCGTCGAGATTGAGTTGCCGGATGTTTTCCGTGGGAAAATGTTCTGGTGGTGGATGTTGGATATTGGATGTTGGATGTTGGATGCTGGATGCTGGATGCTGGATGCTGGATGCACCCGGAGCGTAGATTCCCCTCAGAAAACGTCACGGGGCGGGAGGGCGGATCCAGGATCCAGCATCTAGGATCCAGAATCGGGCGGGCGGGTGGGTACCTTCAGCGCTCTGGAGGCTCCAGCTTGCCCTCGGCGGCGTACTCCTTCGTCCAGCCCTTCACGAGCCCTGTGAGGAGCAGAATCGAGATCAGGTTGGGGATGGTCATCAGACCCAGCGCCATGTCACCGAACGCCCACACCAGCTCGAGCGAGTAGACCGCCCCGAGGAAGTGGGCGATGCAGAAGACCACGCGATAGGGCATCACCCACCTGGGACCGGCGAGGTAGAGGATCGACCGGTCGCCGTAGTAGGACCAGCTGATGGCGGTCGACAGCCCGAAGAAGAACACCGCCATCGTCACCAGCAGGTGGCCGTTGCCGAACGCGAACCCGCCGAGACCCTCGCGGAACGCCCAGGCAGTGAGCGGCGAGCCGTTCTGCATCGCCCGCCCGCGCATGACGAGCACGCCACCGAATGTGCCGTCTTCAATCTCCACCGTCGCCTCTTCCAGCTTGCCACCGGCCACCTCGTCGAGCGAGAGGTTTCCGGTGAAGGCCCGCAGGTTTCTGAGCAACACCGGGTCGTCGGCAACCAGGAGCTCCGGGTCGTCGACCAGCGCGTGATTGCGCACCAGGGCGAAGCCTTCCGGCCTTCCGTCGCGGACCGAAAGCGTGCCCGACGCCAGATCGCGCCCGAGCACCTCCCCGTTGAGTTGGACATCGGCGTCACCGGCAACCGCGACGATTGCCGATTGCTCGTTGACCAGCAATTGCTGCTCCTGTTTTTCCTTCCAGACACCCGAGATGAGGATCACCAGACCGGTCATGGTGCAGATGAGCAAGGTGTCGATGAACGGGCCGATCATCGCCACCACGCCCTCGCGTATCGGCTCGTCGGTCTTGGCGGCGGCATGGGCAATCGGCGCAGAGCCCTGGCCCGACTCGTTCGAGAAAAGTCCCCGTTTGACGCCCCAGGTGAGCATGAAGATGAAGGTCCCGCCGGCGAAGCCCCCGATCTGGGCAGCCGGTGTGAAGGCGGAGGTGAATATCAGGGCCAGCGTGCCGGGCACCTGATCAATGTGGAGCACGAGGACAATGAATGCGGCGCCCACGTAGAAGGCGGCCATGAACGGCACCAGTTTCGAGGTCACTCTGCCGATCCGCCGGATACCGCCGAGGATGACCGCCGCCACCAGCGTGGCGAGGATCAGGCCGGTCACCCAGGTCGGCACGCCGAGGTCCTGGCGGAACTGATCGGCGACCGTGAAGGACTGGACGGCGTTGCCCGAACCGAAGGACGAGATTACGGCGAAGCAGGCGAACGCCACCGCCAGCGGTTTCCACTTCGGACCGAGGCCGTTCTCGATCGAGTACATCGGACCGCCGGCCGCCGAGCCGCCCGGCAGGATGATTCGGGTCTTCATCGACAGTGTGCACTCGGTGAACTTGAGGGCCATTCCGAAGACGGCCGTCACCCACATCCAGAAGAGTGCGCCCGGCCCGCCGTAGTGGATCGCGGTCGCGACACCGGCGATGTTGCCGATGCCGACGGTCGCCGAGAGCGCAGTCGTCAACGCCTGGAAGTGCGAGAGATCGCCCTCGTGCTCCGGATCGTCATACTCGCCCCGAATGACTCGCAGGCCGTGACGAAAATACCGTATCTGGATCCACCCCAGGCGAAACGTCGTGACCAGGCCGGTCCCCACCAGCAGCACGACCAGAAGCGGCATCGCGGCCGGCCACCCCCAGACAATCCCGCTGACGGTGTATATGGCCTCGCTCACCCATTCGACCAGTGAATTCATGCGCCCCTCCCCGACTCCAAGGCCCGCCAATGCTAGCGATGCGGTCCCGAAGTCGCAACCACCGAATCTCATTCTCGCGTCTTGCTTCGGCGTGCGTGGTGCCACTCGTCGCATTGTCGCCGGCGCGCCCCCAACGGAAACGCGACAAAGACAATGAGACGGGTGGCACCGGTGAGGACCCAGCTTGTCCCGGCGAAACGCGCAGCACGAAACCGGAAGGGTCCGAGCGGAGGGATCTGTGAAGAACTCAACAGATGCGCTCCTGACTTTGCCACAGATTTCGCAGCTCGCCCACGTCGTTCGCTCGGTCAAAATGACACGGGAGCGGGTGGGAGGAATTCCGAATTCCGAAATCCGGCACTGTCCGTCAGGAGCGGAGCGTGGCCAACGGCCGGGAAGGAAGGATGGTAGGAGGCCGGCCATTGGCCACCCGCTCATGGCGGATAGACGCCGCGGCCGAAGGCCGCGAGCAAATCCGAAATCCGTCCAAGCTATACTCCTCCGCCGAAGGAGATCGATGATGCGTCAACTACTCGTGATAACACTCGCGCTCATATTCGCCGCTTGTGGAGCGGGCACCGAGCCCGAACAGGCGGAGGTCCAGACGATACCCGACGACGACGTTCATGCGACTGCCATGGGTGGCTCGATGGGCGGCATGATGGGTGGTCTCAACACCGAGATCGGCCTCGACCCGGAGATCGCCGCTGCGTGGAACGGCATCAGGGTTCATGTCATCGGCAGGGAAAGCGGCGAAGGAAATATCTTCGACGTTGCCCTCGGAGAGACGGTCGCCCTCGGCGACAGCGGTTTGACGCTGACGGCCGACGTCTTCATCCCCGATTTCGTGATGGACGAGCGGGGCATCACCAGCCGCTCGGCCGAAACCCAGAACCCGGCGGCGAGAGTCGTCATCTCCGAGGAGGGCATGGCCGATTACGAGGGCTGGCTCTTCGCGGCAATGCCCGAGATCCACCCATTTCCTCACGATCGGTATCAAGTTCTCTTGGTCGAGGGCATACCTGCGGAATAGCGCTGACGGTCCTCAGCCCTTAATTTTGCCGGCCGCCTCCGAACGCGGCAGGCAGAATTAAAACAGTTTGTGCGGGTTTGCCAACAGCGTGGATTTTCTCATGCGCTGCCAGAACCGCCTGGTCCGGGCGAGGGGAAAGACATTCACGAATCTGCCGAGATCCTTGCCGTAGAGCAGCGGCAGGGCAGCTCGCAGGAAATGCTTGAAGTCTTCATCGTAAGGGTAGTACCACGGCATCGCTACGTCGGTTCCGGGATCCCGCATCACGTACTTGACGTTGACCAGCTCGTGGAAACCGAATTCACCGTGGGCACGCCCGATGCCACTCTCACGAACACCTCCCCAGACGCCCGTCTGCTCCACGAAGGCCACGGCGTGGTCGTTGATCGTGACAACGCCGGCCTCGAGTTCGCGCTGCATCCTTGCCGCCAGCGCCCTCGAACGGGTCCAGCCCGACGCGGTGAGTCCGAACTGTGACTGGTTGGCGCGACGGATGCCCTCATCGACGGAATCCACCGGCACCACCGGCAGCAGAGGACCGAAGGTCTCCTCCCGCATGACCTCCATTGCGTCGTTGACGTCGACCAGCACCGTTGGCGGGTAGAAGTACCCGGGCCCATCGGGCTTGCTTCCGCCGGTCAGCGCGCGCGCACCGGAGGCAACCGCATCCTCGACCTGGCGGGCCACGATGTCGAGCTGGCCCTTGGAGGTCAATGGCCCCATATCGGTGTCGGGCCGGGACGGATCTCCCATCTTGATCTCGTTCGTGAGCTCGACGATCCTCGCGAGCAGCGTGTCGTAGATCGGACGTTCGACGTATGCGCGCTCGATCGAGGCGCAGGTCTGGCCGCTGTTGACGAACGCACCCCACACCACGCCGCGAGCGGTCCGCTCGAGGTGAGCATCGGCCGCAATGACCGCCGCATCTTTGCCGCCAAGCTCGAGCTGGGCCGGCACCAGTCGCTCTGCGCAGCGGCGGGCGACGTGTCGACCGACGTCGACCGATCCGGTGAAGAGCACCTTGACGACGTCCGGGTGATCGAGCACCACGTCGGTCGCCGAACCGGGCAGGGCAACCGTGTTGATCACCCCGGGCGGAAATCCCGCCCGCCGCGCCATATCACCCAGCTTCAGACCGATCAGCATCGTCGCCGAGGCCGGTTTGAAAACCACCGTGTTGCCGGCGCCGACCGCCGGCACGATCTCGTTCATCGGGATGCCCACCGGGTAGTTCCACGGCGTGATGACTGCCATCACTCCCAGGGGATCGAAGCGATAGCCCGCCTGCCAATGAGCGAACAGGAGCTGGTAAGGACTGACCGGCTTGAAGGCCAGCAGCTTCGGCAGCATCTTCGAGTAATAGGAAAGGGCCTCCAGACCGGGAAAAATGTCTACCAGTCTGGCTTCGGTGATCGGTTTTCCCCCCTCTGTCGAAACCAGCCGCGCGAGCTCGTCACGCTCGTCGACCATGATGTCCATCCAGCGACGTATCAGCCTCTGACGCTCGGCCACGGGGGTTGTCGCCCATCCGGGAAACGCTTCCTTGGCGGCGCGCACCGCGTCGATCGCCCCGTCACCGTCGAGAGCCGAGACGGTCGCGATCTCCTCTTCGGTGGCCGGGTTGTAGCTGGTGATGGAACGTGGACCCTCGACATCCACGTTGCGAACGATGGATTTCGTCTGGAGGTTCATGGTGGGATTGTACTCCCACCCTCCCACCCGATGTTCGATGCTGGATGCTGGATGCTGGATGCTGGATGCTGGATGTTTAACGTTCAACGTTTCACGTTCAACGTTGAACGTTTCGGTGTCGCCGATGCCCCTCGCGCACCTAATGGGCGGGAACCGTGAATGCAGCAGCACCGACGAAGATGCTCGTGTCAGTCGACGCGGCCTGCTCGATAGCGCTTTCGATATCAAGGCGACCAAGCTCGATCGCTTGGCGAATCCTCGCCCACTCCATCGTCCAGCGACCGACCGGGAGGGGTTGCGTCGGAGTGATGACCACGAGTCGCTCGGCGCGGTGCTTTCGCGCGAGCTCCTGCCGAAGCTCGCGGAGCCCGTTCGGCGAGCAGGCCGCGATCCAGATCTCATCGAATCGCCCCTCGGGGATCACGTCGAGCGGAACCCGGTGAATCAGGCCGCCGTCCATGTGTCGCTCACCGTCGATCGTCACTGCTTCCCTGAACCCGTTGATGTAGGGAACGAACGCCGTCGCGCGAAGCATCAGGCCGAAGGCCCGGTCGTCCCCCGCTTGCCGGTTCGACAGGAAGGCTGGCTCGAACCTCGGCAGCGGCCAGCCCGGACCCACCACCCTAGCCGTCGCCACTACGACCTCGGCCTCGGACGTCCTGGCAGCTCGAACGTCCATCGTCTGCAGGGTGATCGTTTGAATCAGGCCATCCACGGTTCGAAGCCTGCCGAACGACAACCAGGGATGCGGAGCAATGCGCCACGGATCAGCCTGGCGCCAGGAGTCGATCAGCGCCTCGGGATCGCCGGCCGCGAACCAGGCCGAGGCGATGCCCCCGGCCGACACTCCCGCCATCAAATCGAACTCGACGCCGGCCTCCTGCAGGGGCCCGAGAAATCCCGCGTAGTAGGCGCCCCGGTTGGCGCCGGACGCCATCAGGAGAGCGCGTTTCACCCCTGTTCCGTCCGGTGGGCGAAGACAGCAGCCGCCTGCGCCGTTGGCATCAGGATCATCTCGCGGACATTCGCATGCGGAGGTCGGGTGGCGCAGAAGACGACCGCGTCGGCCACATCCTCCCCGCTGAGCGGCTCGAGGCCTTGGTACACCCCGTCCGCTCGAGCGGAATCGCCGTGGAATCTGACCAACGAAAACTCGGTCTCCACCATCCCCGGGTCGACCGAGGACACGCGAACGCCGGTTCCGAGCAAGTCGATGCCCAGCGCACGGCTGACGGCGGTGACCGCGTGCTTCGACGCGCAATAGACGTTGCCCCCCGGGTAGACCTCGTGACCGGCGATCGACCCGATGTTGATGACGTGACCCTGGCCCCGGTCCACCATTTGCTTGGCGACGACCCGCGTAACGTAGAGCAACCCCTTGAGGTTGGTGTCGATCATCTCCTCCCAGTCCTCGACCTCGCCATCGTGAAGGGGGGCGAGGCCTCGAGCGAGGCCGGCGTTGTTGACCAGAATATCGATTTCACGCCACTCTCCTGGCAGATCGCCGATCCACCCCTCGACCGCATCGCGGTTGCGCACATCCAGCGCCGTGGACAGGACCTCGACACCGTGATGTTGCCGCATGGATTGGGCCAGCTCTTCAAGCCGGTCGAGCCGCCTGGCGGCGATCAGCAGCCGACAGCCGTGGGCAGCGAATGCCTCCGCACATGCGCGACCGATACCACTCGACGCCCCGGTCACCAGAACACATTTGGACTTCAGATCGGCACTCATGCTCGCCCCTCCCGGCCGGCCATTCCGGCGACATTCTACCCGCACACCGCATTCAATAATTTTGAATTTTGAATTTTGAGTTCCCACCCACCCTCCCGCGAAGAGGGGCAGAGGGGCAGTGACGCGGTTCCCCATTTCCCCTCGTCTCCTCTGCACGTGTGACGGCGGGCGGGCGGACGGGAATTCCTAATTCCGAATTCCTAATTCCAAATTGGGTGGTTGGGCGGGAGGCCTACGCCGTCATCTCCTCGTCCTCGTCTCCAGCCCGCGCCCACTCCGGCTCCCACTGTCCCTCGAGCATCGCCCGGATGTACGGCTCGAAGAAGAACTGATGTCCGCCGAAGGCCGGCTGGAGATCATCCAGCCAGGTCGCCTGGGAATCGAAGTGCGCGAAGAACACGCGGTTGACCCACTCCGGGTCCCTGGCCTGGACCATTTTGAGGACGAAGACCCGGTCACCCTGGATGGTCGCGACACCATCGACCAGGACCTTTCCCGGAGTTGCCGACATCGACGGCCCGCGAACAGTGCGGGCGAGTCCGGACACCTCGGAAATGGCGGAAGCGAAGATGCGGATCGCCCTGGCGAGCGGCACCTGGAAGTACTGCTTCGGGCCCGTATCCCGCTCGATGAAGAAATAGTAGGGCACCGCCCCGAGGGCCACCTGGCGCCGCCACATCTCGGTCCAGATCTCGGGTCGGTCGTTGATGTGGCGCATGATCGGTGCCTGAGTGCGGATTACCGCGCCGGTGTCGAGAATTCGGCGCACCGCCCTCTCCACCTCTCGGGTCTCCGACTCCCGCGGATGGCTGAAGTGGGCCATGAAGGCCAGCTGACGACCTCGGGCACCAATCTCTTCGAAGAGGCGCAAGACCTCATCGGCATCGCGATCCGAGAGGTATCGGTAGGGCCAGTAAGAGAGCGACTTGGTGCCGATCCGAATCGACTGGACGTGATCGAGCGCGGGGTCGAGGAGCGGTTCGATCGTCCTACGCAGGAGTCCGGCGTTCATGAGCATCGGATCACCGCCGGTGACCAGAACGTCGGTCACCTCATCATGCTCGGTGAGATAGCGGACGAGGTCGTGGACGTTTCTCGCCGCGAACCTGAAGTCCTTGACGCCGACGAACTGCGCCCAGCGGAAGCAGTAGGTGCAGTAGGCGTGGCAGGTCTGCCCCTGGACTGGGAAGAAGAGCACCGTCTCGCGGTACTTGTGCTGGCAGCCCAGAACTCGCTCGCCGTCGACCCTGGGGACGTTGAGGGTCTTCTGTCCGGAAGGGTTCGGATGCATCCGTACGTGGATATCGCGCACCAGGCGGTGCAGCCGCTCACCCTCCTCTCCCCGAACCACCAGGTCCTCGAGCCGCAGAAAATCAGCGCGCTCGAGCATCCCGGCCTGCGGAAAGGTCAGCTGGTAGATGGGATCGTTCGGAATATCATCCCAATCGATGAGCTCACGCAATACGTACTGGTTGACCCTGAACGGCAGCACCGTCGAGGCGGTCTTGAGGGCGATTCGCTGTTCGGTGGAGAGGTGGCGCATCTCTGGAAGGCGGTCGATGTGTCGACGACCATACGCGCGGAACCGAGGCCGATCGACAACCGTCGGTCTCTGCATCGGTCACCTCCATCGCGCATGGATTTCCGCTACTCGTCCCATTTCCTCCTGAGTACCTTGGCGTTTCAGGCGCGGACTACGCGCTGCGATTTTGACACTGAGGTCAACGACTTCCAAGGAGGTCATGGAGGCGTTGTTCTACCGCCGTCGATCAGGCAGATTTGAGAAAAGAAGGCGAGGGGATAAACCCCTCGCCCTCAATCAGTTCTGTTATTCCTAAAGTCCTTTTATTCGTCCTCGATCACCTTCTCCTCGCGGATCTTGATCACGTGGACGCCGGCATGTTCGACCTTTTTCATCACGCAGCCGGTGACCGGATCGATGTAGTCGTCGAGGAGTCCGTCCGCCGCCTTGACCGTCAGCATCGAGCCGGTCTCCTCACAGCGATAGGTCACGAAATCACCATGTCCGTGATGGCCGAGCCGCTCGATGACGATCGGCTCTCCCTCGCCATCATCCACCCACTTCATGACGTGGGCACCGTCCGTGGTGTAGAACTCCTCGAAATCCTCACCAAACTTCTCCTCGAGAGCTTCGATGTCGATCTCACCGTTCTCATTCTTGAGGACGAAGACATCGTGATCGGGGTGTCCTTCGCCGTGAAAGACCATCGTTTGATCGCCCTCGCCGACGAACATCACGTTGGCGTCCACATCGAAGTCCTCCCCTTCGCCGACCTTCTTGATCACGATGTGTCGCTCCTGATGCGGGCCGCCGTCGGCCACGGTCGCGCAGAACCGTTCATGGTGGCCGTCTTCACCAACCAGGAGCAACCGGTCGCCTTCCCGCTTGACATTGATCTCGTGCCCGCCGACGTCGAAGGTGCGTTCCTCGCCTTCTCCGAGGTCATCGAGAGTGACCACCTCCTTGACCCCGTTCACATCGATGGTCAGCTCCTGTCCGTTGTCACTGCGCACTTCGACCTTCATGGTGGTTTCTTCGGCCAACACCCAGACCGCTCCGACCACCAGGATCAACGCCGCCGCCACCAGGTATCGAGTCCAGCTATCGAGCTTCATTCTTGCCTCCCTCATGGATTGGCCGCCGATCGGTTCGCGCAGCCGTATGTCAATTCATCCGTACAGCAATCGCCGTGCCAGGGTATTCGGGCCCCTGTCATCCCCCAGTCTACCGATATGCGGAGATCAACTCCCCATTTCAGGAGATTCTCCCCCGCCCAGCTCGCATTATTCATGAGAATTCGTCGCGAAAGGCGCGAGGTACATGCGTGGTTTCGATTTCGCAGGATGAGCGAGCGGAGGCGTACTTGAGGTACGTCGAGCGAGCGAATCGAGAAAGCGGAACCACGCGCAGTAAATCGCGCCTTGCAGCAGAAGAATCATGATGAATGCGGGCCACTCATCCCGTGCTTCTCGAGCCGGTAGAGGAACGCCTTGTAACCCAGACCCATCAGGCGAGCGGCAGCGGCACGGTTGCCCTGCGCCCTCTCCATGGCCTGCCGCATCATGCTTTTCTCCACCTGCTCCCAGACGAGCCCGTCGGCCGGCAGGCTGAAAGGACAGTCGCCCCGACCGGCCGTGGCCCGGCGCATCTCGGTCGGAAGATCTTCGCTGCTCGGCCGGCCGTTCTCGGCCAGCAGCACCAGGCGCTCGACCGCGTTGGCGAGCTCGCGGACGTTGCCCGGCCAGCCGTGCTCCATCAACAATCGCAGCACGTCTGGTGGAAGGGACCGCACCTCGATGCCATGCCGCGCCGAGGCTTGATCGAGAAACGCCGCCGCCAGGAGTGGTACGTCCTCCATCCGGTCTCGCAGCGGCGGAAGCTCGATCGGCACAACGTTGAGCCGATAGAAGAGGTCTTCGCGAAACGCGTCTTCGGCTACCATCGCCGGCAGATCTCGATTCGATGCGGCAATCACCCGGACATCACAACCGACTTCACCGCTGCCGCCGACCCGGGAAAACCGGCGCTCCTGCAGCACCCGCAGCAGGGTCGCCTGTAGAGGCAGCGGCATGGAGGCGATCTCGTCGAGGAAAATGGTCCCGCCGTCGGCCTCTTCGAACCGCCCTTCCCGACGCCGGTGAGCTCCCGTGAACGCTCCTTTTTCGTGGCCGAAGAGCTCGCTCTCGATCAGGGTCTCCGGAATAGCGGCGCAATTGACCGCAACGAACGGACGTTCCGCCCTTCGGCTCGAGCGGTGAAGAGTGCGCGCCACCAGCTCTTTCCCGGTCCCCGACTCACCGGTTACCAGCACCGTGGCATCGGTCGCGGCCACCTTCTCGATCGTTCGGTAGAGCGTCCGCATCACCTCTGATCGACCGATCAGCTCGCCGAAACCGTCACCCTCTCTCAGGACCTCGCGGAGCTCACGGTTCTCCCGCTCCAACCTGCGAGTTCGCAGCACACGCTGCACGGCAAGCAGGAGAGCGTCCCGCTCGAATGGTTTGCCGAGGTAATCGTCCGCACCCCGCCGGATGGCGTCTACCGCATGCGAGATCGATCCGTAGGCCGTCATCACGATAAACGCACATCCGAGGGCGCGCGCACGCACCTCGTCGAGCAGCTCTCCCCCGTTGCCACCGGGCATTCGCCAGTCGCAGAGGATGAGATCCGGGACCGCCTGGGAGATCTCGTCGAGCGCCTCGTCGACGGTTCCCGCTTCACGCACCTCGTGCCCTTCGCGGGCGAGAATCTCCGCGATCAGCTTGCGTTGGGCGGCCTCGTCCTCGACCAACAGAACGGACACACCCTTACTCACCTGTCTCGTCTCCCGGCTCTTCCGAGGATCCCGTCAACGGCAGCCGAATCGTCGCGACAGTGCCGCCATCGGCGCCATCGACAATCTCGAGCGAGCCGCCGTGCATGCCGACGACCAGCTGCCTGGCGAGAAACAAACCCATCCCCGAGCCGCCCACCTTGGTCGTGACGTGCGGCGAGAAGAGCCGTTCCTTGACGGCCTTCGGCAGCCCCGGACCTCCGTCGACCACACTGACCACTGCCTGTCCGTCTTCGACCTCGAGGGAGACCTCCACGGGTTCCTCCGCCGGCGACACCTCGGTCGCGTTCTCGATCAGATTGCTGAGAGCGGCGCGGACCGCTCCCGGCACCACCCGCACAGGTACCGCCTCATCGCCGCCTTGCACCCTGACATCTGCTCCCTGTTGTACCGACTCCAATATGACTGCCCGCACCAGAGCTCCGAGGTCGGTCGCCTCGGGCTCGGCCAATTCCTCCGCGCCGAGGGCGAGAAATGACCTCAACCAGCGGTCGATTCTCCGAATCTGTGCGCGCGAGGTGGCGACCAGGTCCTGACCATCCTGGCCGCTCGATGCGAGCTCCTCGACGGCCAGGCCCAGGGTGTGGAGAGGGTTCCTGAGGGTGTGAGCGAGCCCCCGCGAAAGGTCGCCGAGCTGCGCCAGGTGCTCTCGCTCCTGCCATCGCTCGCGCTGAGCCTCGAGCTCGGCGAGCCGTGCCGACATCGAGTTGAACGCCCGCTGCAGGTCTCCAACCTCGCCGGCCGCAGAGACCGGCACCTGGACACCGAACTCGCCGCTGCCGAGTGCCTCCGCGCCGTCAGCCAGGGAACGCAGCGGTCGGGTGAGTCGTCGGGACAGAACGGCGGAGCCGACCAGACCGACGATCAGCAACACCCCTCCCATCGCGGCCGCCTCTCGCATGGTCTCCCGTACCGCCTGGACCGCCGGCGACACCGGAATCGGAATGCGATGCACCGTATCGTCATCCTCGCTCACGACCAGGAATCTCTCGTGCCTCACGTCACCGGGCTCGACACCGACCACCAGCTTACGGACTTTCACGTCTATCGGCGCCTGCTCGGCCTGCGCCATGTGTTGAGCACTCTCGCCGGTTGTCGCGTCAGCGTGCCCACCGATTTGCTTCGTTTCCACGACCCACTCGATCTTCTTCGAGCTCTCGTCGCCGACTGGCCTGGCAAATTCTCTTCGAATCACCCTCTTCTCGTCGTGCTCGACGTGCTCCGCCGCCGGATCGTGAACCATCACGAAGCTGTATTGGTCCTTTTCGTCCTCGCCCTGTGCGGCCTTGGTCCCCTCCTCCCCCGAGTCGGCGAGCAAATCGGCATCGACATCGACCCAGAGATCCTCGCCGGAGCCCATCACCAGGCCGCCGAACATCTCCCTTTCAGCCGACAGCACGCTGGTGCCGACCGTCGTCGCCACCCGCGTAACCTCGTCCTCGATGGACCGCAGCTGGCGCGCATAGATCCACCACTGGATGGCCATCAGCGCCAGAACCAGCGCTGCCGTACCCAGGAATAATCGCGTTTGAATTCGCATGGTTGCTCCTGTCAGGAGTATAAGCGCCTCATCCGACGCCGTACGACATTTCAAGCAACACCCGTGCCAAAAGGCAGGGTTAGAACGTTCGAACGTTAGAACGTTCAACGTTCAACGTTCAACGTTCAAACGTTTATAGGCTCTCTCTGCGGAGGTGATCGATCAATCGTCCTGCTCAGGAGGGTGGTGATCGACGCGGGTGGCTTCCCAGCGGCCCATGAACTCGACCCAGTTGAGCGGCGATCCGCCGTTCCAGCTTTCGACGAATATCGGGCTCGAGAGGCTCGCCGCGCGGAGCGGCGGTTCCGACCGGATATGGCGCCGGTGGTTGGTGCCGCCATTTCGGCGGGACGTATTTCGGCGGTGGTGCTTCATCTCACTCCATGGGCTGCGGATTTGGACCATTTTTCGACGATGTCCTGTACCTCGTAAAAACCCGAATTCCCTTTGCAGAATTCCACCTGTATACGAAGCAAAAGACGCGACCGTCTGGCCTCCAATTCTCAAACTCTTCATGAGGAGCACATGGTGGCCGCGATGCTAGACTGTCTGAAATGACGAGGGTCACACGCATCACCGGTTCATCCGATTGCTCGTGCTCCGAGCCGGCGAATGGAAGCGGTGGCTGGAGATGACCGAGCCGATACCTGATAAACGCAAGAGACGCCCGCGCGTCTGGGCGATCGGCGGCGGCAAGGGCGGGATCGGCAAATCTGTCATCGCCACCAATGTCGCGGCGGCTATCGCCGGACCGGACACCAGGGTAGCGCTTATCGACGCCGACCTCGGAGGCGCCAACCTCCACACCCTGCTCGGCGTGCCGAGCCCGAAAGCGAACCTCTCGGACTTCATTTCGAAACGGGTGAACTCGCTGGGCGAAATCATGACTCCAACGCCGATCGACAACGTCTGGCTGGTCTCGGGTGCGAAGGCGCTGGTCGAGATGGCCAACCCGAACTTCGGGCAAAAGGCCAAGCTGTTGCGCCACATCAACGACCTGGAAGTCGACCACGTGGTTCTCGATCTCGGAGCCGGAACCAGCTTCAACGTGCTGGACTTCTTTCTGGTCGCGCGCAAGGGCGTGTTGGTGGTTGTGCCCGAGCCGACGTCGGTCGAAAACGCCTATCATTTCCTCAAGGCGGCCTTCTTCCGCAAGCTCAAACGCGCCAAACCGAGGCCCCAGGTCAAGGCGGCGATCAAAGAGGTGATGAACGGCAGCGCGCGCGCCAAGGTGAAGACGCCGCGGGATCTGATCACCCAGGTCTGGGCGGTCGATCCGGAGGTCGGTGCGGCGCTGGTCGCAGAGGCCAGTGCGTTCCGCCCGGGGCTGATCGTCAACCGCGCCGATCACCCCAAACACGAGCGCCTCGGCGAGGACATGGTCACCGCGTGCCGCGACTACTTCGGCATCCGCCTCCAGTACCTCGGTTCGCTGCCCAATGACAAGCTGGTCCACAGGTCGGTGGTCGAACAGAAGCCGGCTTCCGAATACTTCACCGAAATCCCCTTCGTCGGCGCGGTGAAATCCGTCGTCGACAAACTCACCTACGCTCGCCCGAGGGCGTCATGAGCGCTCGACCGGAGGACTGGGAGATTCTCGGCCTCGAGCCCGGGGCCGATCTCGGCCAGGTGAAACGGGCCTACCGCCAGCGAAAGGCCCTCTACGAGCCAACCGAACTCGCGACCTACAATCTCCTGGACGCGGAGGAGCGCGCGGAGATAGTCACCAAAATCGACGAGGCATACGAGCGAATTCTGGAATCCGAACCCGTGGCTCCCGATCCGGCGATGGCCCCGCCGGTGGCCGCGCCAAAGGAAAGCGTCCCCGCACCGATCCCCGATGCTCCGGACCCCGCGCTCCTTCCGGGCGAGCACCTGCGCCACCATCGGCGCGCGAGGGGTTTCACCCTGCACCAGATCGCGGCCGAAACGAAGATCAATATCGCGATCCTCGAGCAAATCGAAAACGAGGACTTCGCCGCGCTGCCCGCAATCGCCTTCGTCCGGGGCCACGTCCATCAGATTGCGCGCGAGATCAAGCTGGAGAACCCCTACGAGTTCGCCAAGATGTACGTCGCGAAGATGGAGGGCAGCGGCGAAGAAGAGTGACGAATTCGGATTGAGGAATTCGGAAATCCGGTCCGCCCCCCCGATGCTCGATGCTCGATGCTCGATGCTCGATGCTCGATGCTCGATGCTCGATTCAACGAATCGATAAATCGTCAGGCTGATCTGTCAAGGGGTGGGTGGGCAGATCGAGTATCCAGTATCGAGAGACGAGTGCCGGTCTGGCAGCCTTGATCGAACGGTCTCCCCTGTTGTCCATATGATGCTGCCAGCTGTCCGGCGTCCATCGGCGCCCGCCGGAGTGAAGGGCTTCGTTGCGAGGGCCACGAGACGTTGCGAGATCGCGTCCGTATGCGGACGCCAGATTGCGGCGTATCGCGGACCGCAGCAGGAGCCCGGAAGCGACAGCGGGCGGGCGAGGAGTGGCGGGCCGACGAGAGCCTGCTCTCGGAGGACCGGCAGGCTGAGAACGCGGGCGCCGCAGGCGCCACGCCGGTCTCGGGTCTCCACCGATGCGATCGCTCCAACACGAAATCGGAGCTCAGGCGGAGATTTCGTGTCGCGCCGAGGTTGGGCCTCTGAGCGCGATTCTCCGACTGGAGCGAGGAGGAACTGATCTCGTGATCGTTCCGACGATGCCGACAAGCAAAGCGCGGCTCCCAGGTCCGGGATCGGCGCGAGGAAAAACAGACTTATGGATGCGCGATATCCACAGATCCCTCCACTCGCTTCGCTCGGTCGGGATGACAAGGAGGGGTCGAGCGTACCGAGATTGGCAACCAACTTCGCTCGGTCGAGATGACAGGAAGGTGGGCGGCCGCCCGCCGCAGGCGCGCAGCAGACGGGGGCCGACGGGTCGACGAGAGCTCGCTTTCGGAGAACCGGAGGCCCGAGGATGCGTTGCCGCGGTTGTAAACCGCGGCGGGCGAGGCCGACAGCCCTAGAAAAAGGGCGCCCGCAAGGGCGCCCCCAGAATTCGCGAAGCGAATGTTCGTTATTTGATGCCGGCCGACTCTTCGAGCATCGCAGTCGTGACCGACTTCGGGCGCTCGATCGGATAGCCGAGGGCACGGTCCCAGGTGATGTTGGTCAGCACGCCCAGCGCACGGCCGATGCCGA
>JAJDNM010000093.1 GCA_022340665.1 Acidobacteriota bacterium
CGGACCTTTCGACCAAAACCGGCAGAAGCATCGGTCCATTCTGGCTCGCCGCTGGAACCTCGAAATCGACCAGCCCGAGAAAGTGCTGCCCAGAAAAGCCTTCTTCGATAGCGAGCCGGGCCGAGTAGGCTCCCGGCGGCAAATCCGCCCGATGGACGACACACAAATCCGGCACGGCCGAGGCTCGATCGATCCGCGTCGGTTCAACGGTGATCGATCGGCTTATGGGTGCTACCAGCTCACCAGTCTCGGAGAAGATGTATCCGTAGACCCCGATTTCGAGCTCGCCGTTCGGCTGAGCGCGAAGCAGGTTCGAAAGGTCGACCTGGGCCACCAGTTGCGTCTGCCACCCGCCGCGCGCACTTTCTCCGAAGGGGACGACCGCCCACGCCACCTCTCCGTCAAGGGTGCCCCCCGATCGTCCCGCCGCCAGCAACGTCACGATGTGTTGCGGGACCACTGGGGCTGCGTCCGAAGCGTCGGTTTGATGGACCGCGGTGGTCCGTCCGCCAATTTCGGGCTCGGCAGGGAACGACACCGCGACGCAGACCGCGGTGGCGATCAGAAGACGCAAGCCAAAGCTCGATGCCGCTGTCTCACGCGTGACCCTGGGGCAGCAATTTCTGCCGAGCGCAGTCCGCATCACAGTTTGACCTCACCGACGTTGAGGTCGACCGTCAAGGTCGAATCGACGTTGCCGAGCTCGTCGCGCACACCGACGGCGACCCTCTGCGCACCCTCACGCATCGCCAACCCCAGAATGAACTCCGCATTCTGCTGGAGGGCGGAGAGGAACTGGTCGTGCGGAATCTTCACCGGGTAAATCCTGCGCTCCATCTCCGCGAGACCACCCTCCGCATCCCTGACCGCAACGATCACCGAGACCCTTCCCTCGTGTTCAGCCGATCTCGGGAGCAGCGAAAGCTGTGATAACGGCACACGGACGACGATCGGCACCAGAAAGAGGCCGTCCTCGCGCGGCTCCTGATCCCGGCATTCGAGCGACACGCCGAGCGGGTTTTCCGTCAGACCGAGTATTGCGGCAGTCAGCGTCCGGTCGGCTATCCGGGACGCACCGCCGACATCTTCATAACCTGCACGATGCCGCAGCTCCAGCTTCTCCCGATCGACCTCGACCCTGATGCGGTGGTAGTCCCCGTCTCCGGCGTGAGGCGGGCGATATCCGAGCGAGTAGTAACTGGCAAACTCTTCCGCGAGCTCGTTCATCTCGCGGTCCAGCCCACGACCATTCTCCAGCACCCGACCGCCGGTCACACGGGCGAGCAGAACATCGGCACGAATACCCTCCAGCTGGGTTTTCGTGTCGATGCTGGTGCCGATGGTCACGCCACCTTCGCGATCCGCACCGGACGAAGATGCCGAACTTCTCCCAGGAGATGTCACGGCGAAAAAGGTGACCCGGTCGGCATTGGCGTTCTTCGCCAGCTCGCTCACCGACGAGCTGAGGTCGAATTTCTGGGCCTCGATGGTGGGATTGATACTGGTGGCGTTCGCAACGTAGGAGAAGACACGTTCCCATTCGTGAAAGAGATTGGCGCCAGGACTGCCGTCGATTCCATCACTCAATACGAGCACTACCTTTCGCCCGTGCAGCCCGGCCAGAGAACGGGTCAAGCGGCGGAGTTGGATGAGAGTTTCTTCGGTCTGAACCATCGACGCCGCTGCAAAGGCTTTGACGTGTTGCACGTAAGTGAGCGCAGACGTCGAGCCGAAATCCCGCATCTCCAGCGGTCGCATACGACGGTCGTCCGGCAAAGCGGAGTGGCCCGATGGTGGGTTCTGCTCCGCCAGGGTCTGCATCTCGCGCCGAATACGGTCCTCTTCCGTGCGCAAGCTGGTGCTGCCCGCCTCTCCGAGCTGCTCGAGCGCCGTGCGCAGCCGATCACCGTCGTTGGTGAACGGCTGGAGAATCTGCAAGTGGTCGGTGCTTCGCGCCAACATCACATAGGAATTTCCGGGGAGCCCGGGCAAAAGCGCACCCAGAGCCTCGAGCGAGCTCCGGCGGTTTGCAGGTGAGAGATTGCTGTCGACCATCACGATCGTCAGGTAGAGGTCCTGATCTGCCTCGGCCGCGAGACTCACGGGAGGAGCTCCCGTACCAGTCGGCACCACACCCGGCGCCGCATAGAAGTGGGTGATCTCCATCGGTCTGTTGTCCTCGAAGACCTCGAAGTCTTCAGAGGTCAAGCCGGGGAACGGCCGGCCTTTGGTATCCGTCACCAGAACCTCGACGTTGACGACAGACACCTCGATCGGCTCGAAGAAGGTCCGCTCCGGCGGGTTTTCGTCCTGAGAGAATGAGGGGAGAGCACTACCGAGGCTCAGCATCAGGCACACGACGAGCGCCATGAACCTCCACTCGGGCTGCTTTCTCGCCACTCGATGCCGGAGCACTCGTGCGTATGAATGTATCGTTCGCGCGCTCTGAAATTCTGCGTGCCGCTCCGGGTCATGGCTCCAACGCGATCCTCTCCGGAACATACCCCACCTCTCCTTCGCCCAGCGCGATGTCACGATCTCAGCTCTTCCGCACCGGCCCCGCCGGAAGGCGCCCATCGTAGGTTTTACGCCCCGGGAATCGTCGAGTTTCGCGACGATCTCTCATATCGGTCGTCTGCCGGGATTTCGCCTGTCCGGCGTAGGCTTTCCGCCGATTTCACCGTCAGGACTGCAACCCCAGAGATATCCGAGAAACCGTACAGCCAACCGAAATGTCGTACGACGGCGGTCTTTTGAGCGCACGCGCGAGGGTCAGAAGGTGGCAGGATTCTTGCTTTCCTTATTTCACCTGATAGGTAGTCCCATTTTGGAGGAATGGAGATTTATCTGATGATATGCCAGAAACGGTATCACCATCGGAAGGAGGTCAGAGAAGGCGCGTAGGGGGAGTTGAACGCGCTGCGTACGAGCTGGCCTTTTATTGGTTCCAAAAATCACCAACCGACAACAGGAGGAATAGGTATGAACAGGCACTGGAAGATCCTCACGACCGTCTTGGTCTGCCTGCTGGCAGCGGGCAATCTGATGGCCCAGTCGGCGCGTGGCGGGATCCAGGGCACGGTGAAGGACTCGGCCGGAGTGGCGCTGCCGGGCGTCACGGTGGTGATCGATTCCGAAGCCATGCAGGGAACCCGTTCGACTGTCACCGACACCAACGGGACGTTTCGTTTCCCGCTGGTGCCGCCCGGAGTCTACACGGCGGTCTTCGCGCTCAGCGGCTACCAACGATATGAGCAACAAAACGTCAGGGTCGGTCTCGAGCAGACCATCACCCTGGACGTGAACATGAGTTCCACCTTCACCGAAGAGGTGATGGTCACCGCCGAGTCGCCGGTGATCGATACCACCTCGCCGGCCATCGGCAGCGATTTCAACCAGACGCTGCTCAACGACGTGCCGCTCGGTCGTGAGTTCAACGACATCACGTTCCTCGCGACCGGCGCGGTCGACGGCGGGGGGCTCGCCAACGACGCGCTCGGCGGCAACCCCTCCATCATGGGCGCCTCGGCGCTCGAGAACCGCTACGTCGTCGATCAGCTCGACACCACCGACGTGGCCGAGGGCCGCGCCGGAACCCAGATCTCGACCAGCTTCATCTCGGAGATGCAGGTCAAGGTCGGCGGGTACGAGGCCGAGTACGGCGGCGCGCTGGGCGGCGTGGTCAACATGATCACCAAGTCGGGCGGCAACGAGTTCCACGGCGACGTCTTCGGATACTTCTCCAACGACTCGATGTGGGCGGACGCGGAGGTCCCCGAGACCCGCGGCGACTCGCGCACGGTCGACAGCGAGTGGGACGTCGGCTTCACGATCGGCGGCAAGATCATCACCGACAAGCTGTGGTTCTTCGCCGGTTACAACCCCAACAACTTCGATCAGAACATCG
The DNA here is from genome assembly GCA_022340665.1 of Acidobacteriota bacterium. NCBI lineage: Bacteria > Pseudomonadati > Acidobacteriota > Acidobacteriota bacterium. The sequence continues at coordinate 3,908 of JAJDNM010000093.1, forward strand.
TCAACGACGTTTATGGAATCGACGACACGATCCTGCAGACCAACGATTTCATCCGCACCTACGAGAAGGGCTTCTACTCGGGCAAGCTGACGTGGCAGCTGAATCAGAACAACTCGATCACAGCCACCGCGCTCGGTGACCCGACAACGATCACCAACGATTTCAGCACCTCGAACTTCGTCGATTCCCCGTTTGCCGTGACCGACCAGTTCTACGACACAGACGAGGGCGGTCTGAACTGGGGCGTGAACTGGAACAGCGTGCTCGGGCAGAGCCTGATGCTGGAGGCGAGCTACGGCCACCACCAGAGCAAGCAGGAGTACGTGCCCAACACCGACGTCACTGCCTACCAGGATCAGACAGATGATGGTGACTGGTCCGGCGGCGCCAGCGACACGTTCTTCGGCGGCCCGCAGTTCCAGCAGCTCAAGGACGATCGCACCCGCGACCAGGTCCGGGTTGCTCTGAGCTGGTTCCTCGGCCAGAACCACGAAAT
>JAJDNM010000094.1 GCA_022340665.1 Acidobacteriota bacterium
ACGGCCCCGAGGGCTTTCTGCTCACCAAGAAGGAAATCAAGGAGTGGGGAAAGATCAAATCCGATGCGGAGGCGGAGCGCTTCATCGAGCTATTCTGGGCGCGCCGCAACCCCCAACCCAACAATCCTTTCAATACATTCAAGGCCGAGTTTGATGCCAAGGTGAAGTTTGCAGATGACAACTTCGGCTACAAGACCCAACGTGGGTCGCTCACCGATCGCGGACGCGTGTTGATTCTCATGGGACGCCCTGCGGGACGTGACATCCGGGGAACAGGCGAAGTGCCCTCGGCCGGCGCCACCTCGGATAGCGACCAGGTGAGGGGCAGGACCGATCTCTGGTTTTACGACCCCGAAAAGTTGCCAGAGGAATTCAAAGCCAAAGGGAATCAGCTCATCTTCATGTTCTACGAAGAGCGGCTGGACTCCAATATCTTCGTCCTCGATCGTTCGAACCGTGAGTCCTTCAAGGCGATGAGCGCGCTCGCTCGGGCACCCGAGGTCTACCTCCTCCACCCGGACCTCACTGAAGTTCCAAAACCGATTTCCATCAGCGGCGCGGCACCTGCCGCGGCTGCACACCTCGCGTGGCTCGATGTCGATGATGCACCGTTCGACGACGTCGCCATCACCTTTTCCGATCTGGGTGTTGCCAACGATGTCAGCCGGCCCGTCTGGGTTCACCTCGAGCTTCCTCCTGACGCGCCTCCGCTCGATGTGATCGTCGGACAGGTGAAATCCTCCGAGGACGAAATCGTCAGCAACTTCGAAACCAACGTGACGCCGATCGATGGACAATATGGATCGGTATATCACCTTGCGTTTCCGCTGGAAAACGGCGCATACACGATCGAGATCGCAGGTGGTGCCGGTGGCGAACCGCAGCTGGTCAAAAGCTTCGAGACCGAGGTGTCGCCGATCCCAACAGATGGAGTCTGGATGTCGCCACTGTGGGTGGGGATCTCGGCCACACCGAATCGCGAGGCAAAGCTGGGTGAGGCTTTCACTTTTGGCGGCTGGCATCTGATGCCGGTGGCGGGCCCCGAGCTGACCAAGGCCATGGAACTCGCCTACTTCGGCTTTGTTGTTCGGCCGGAGTTGAACGAGGAAGGGAAGGTCGATCTCGAAGCGCGAGTGCAGCTGAAACGGGACGGTAAGAATTTGGGACGTGCGTTGAAGGTGCCGCTGGACACCTCGAATATCATCGGAGACCTCTACATGTATGGGAACTCGATCGGGCTCTCGGGCCTCCCGGAGGCGGGTGATTACGGATTCGAGTTCGAGGTTACGGAACGCATCTCGGAAACCTCGGTCACGAAGGACCTGTCGATACAGATCAACGAGTAGAATCGGAAAGTGCGATGCGGCGCCGCCGGGAGAATCTGGCGGCGCTTATTCTTTGTCGATCGGTTGCTGTGTGGGTTCTTTTTCCCGGCGCCCGGCCGGGGGGTCCGGCACCGCTCACGTGGGCACCCCGAACTTGGGCAGCAAAAATCTTTGCAGCACCAGCCATACGACGACCACGAGCAGAATAGTCAGCCATTCGGGCATTGGAGCCTCCAGATGTCATCAGCTTTGGTCGCGAAGACGGAAAGCTGTAGTGAAACGTGGCGTTTGCGACCTGAGGGGCGCGGATGCGTACGAGTATCTACGTGGAACACCGCCAGAGGAGCAAGCGCCGCAGTTTGCGGCAGACGTCCGGCCGCAGCAGAATGGTAATGATTCCTGGGAACTCACTACGCGACGTCCTCGACCGCCCACTGGATCATACGCATGTTCTTTTCACAGGCCTTGCAGTAGCTGCACAGGGCTTTCTTGAGCGGCTCCACCTGTCCGGACTCGACGATCGTGAAGAAGATGGACGAGGTCTTGGGGTGGGCGCTGGAACCCATCCGCACACCGGACTCGCCGACGCCGTGTGCATTCGGGATCTCTGAGTATCCGGTGATGCCGTTGTGCTGAAACAGAACTTCGACCTCTTCGCGGCACTTCGTGTCGACGATGATCATCAAGAGCTTCATGACGTCTTCCACGGCAGCGACCTCAGCCTTCTTTCAGGCCCAGCTTGCGGAAGATGGTCATCGCCGGACACCACTTGGTGAATGCTGACTGCAGCAGGTTGAGGCCGACGAACGCGGTCAGCAGATACCAGTAGGGGCTCACCCAGTAGCCGAGGGCGAGGGACAACAGGACGACGATTCCGGCCATCGCGCGAAGGGCTTCATTCACGGTCATTTCATTCCTCCAATGTTCACGAAGTCGGAATTCTGAATTCTGAAATCGGAATTTCCACCCTCCCGTCCGCAGTGGAATCGATCCAAGGGTTGGGTTGGGCATTCCGAAATCCGACTTCTGAACTCCGAATTCATCAGTCAATCTCCACAACGTTTTCCGGTCCGACGAATTTCAGGTACATGTAATAGAGAACTGGTATCACGCCCAGCGTCAGCGCGGTGGAGACGATGATCCCGGAGATCATTGCCAGGGCGAGGCCCTGGAAGATCGGGTCCGAGAGCATGAAAGAGGCGCCAACAATGGTTGAAAGCTGGGTCAGGAAGATCGGTACTAGGCGAACGGCTCCCGCCTTGACAACGGCGTCCTCGAGGATCTCCCCGGATTTGAGCTCCAGGTTGATGAAGTCCACCAGCAGAATCGAATTGCGCACGATGATGCCGGCGAGAGCGATGAATCCGATCATCGACGTGGCGGTGAAGAACACTCCGAAGATGCCATGTGCCGGCAGGATGCCCACTAGGGTCAACGGGATCGGGACCATGATGATGATCGGTGTGATGAACGACTTGAACCACCCGACCATCAGTACGTAGATGAGCACCATCACGACTGCGAAGGCGATCCCCATGTCACGGAAAACCTCGTAGGTGATGTGCCATTCCCCGTCCCACTTCATGATGTAGCGGGTGCTGTCATCGGGCAGAGTGGTGGTAATGATCTCCAGCGGCTCGCCGAGCGGTGTGATGATTTCGTCGAGCCGGTCCTTCATTTCGAGAATCGCGTAGACCGGCGCCTCGAACCTGCCTGCGACCTCGCCGTAAACGTAGGTCACCGGCTGCAGGTTCTTGTGATACCGGCTTCTTTCACGATCGTGATCGACGACCGTCGCGATCTCGGACAGCGGCACCATGCGGCCGTCCCGTCCGTGCACCGCGAGCATGAGCAGATCATCTACGTGGGCCCGCTGGGTGCGATCGAGGCGCAGCACGATCGGCACCGGATCTCGGCTGGTTGAATCATGGATGAGTCCGGCCTCGGCGCCATCGAGGGCGATCCTCAGGGTGCGGACTACCTGCTCCGGGGTGACACCGGAGAGCATCGCCTTCTCTCGATCGACGTGAATCTCGACTCTGGGTCCGGGAGCTTCCACCTCCCAGTCAACGTCGACGACCCCGTCGGTGGTGGCAAAGACCTCCTTGACCTGGTCGGCGACCTCGAGCCGTCCCTCGAGAGTCGGGCCGTAGACCTCGGCCACCAGGGTCGAGAGAACCGGCGGTCCCGGAGGGATCTCGGTCACCTTGATATCCACACCGAGGACCTCTGCAGTCGGCAGCAGCATCTGCCGAACCTCGTTGGCCAGGGCGTGAGACTTGTCCGAACGTTTGTGCTTGTGCACGAAGTTGACCTGAATGTCGGCCATGTTGCTGCCGTTTCGCAGGAAGTAGTGGCGCACCAGGCCATTGAAGTTGAAAGGAGCTGCGGTGCCGGCATAGACCTGGAAGTCGGTGACCTCCGGCATCGAGCGGAAGTGATAGGCGAGCTCTCGTGCGGCGGAGTTGGTCTGCTCGAGGGAGAAGCCCTCGGGAGCGTCGATCACGATCTGCAACTCCGACTTGTTATCGTGTGGCAGCATCTTCACAGTAGTGAATCCGACGGCCACGGTGCCGATCGCCGCGATGAGCAGCGTGGCGACTCCTGCAAGGAAGAGATAGCGCAGGAGAGACCGGCCGATCAGCGGTTTCATGATGAAGGAGTAGAGCTTCGAGATCCTGCCTTCCGCCGGAAGCTCGGTGTCCTCGGGCAGTTCCTCGTTTGGCTCCTCTGCGCCCGTTTCACTCTCTTTGCGGAAGAGGCGGTAGGCCAGCCACGGCGAGATCGTGAAGGCAACCATCAGCGAGAACAGCATGGCGGCGGAGGCGTTGATCGGGATCGGTCGCATATAGGGACCCATCAGGCCACGAACGAACGCCAGCGGCAACAGCGCCGAAATGATGGCGAAGGTGGCGAGGATCGTCGGGTTGCCCACCTCGTCGACGGCGTAGACCGTCGTGCGCTTCGCTCCCGCCCATTTCAGCTTGATGTGGCGATGGATATTTTCCACCACGACGATGGCGTCGTCGACCAGAATTCCGATCGAGAAGACGAGCGCGAAAAGGCTGACGCGGTTCAAGGTGTAGCCGAAGAAGTACGAGGCGGCGAGCGTCAGGGCGAGGGTCACCGGGATGACGACGGCGACGACCGAGGCCTCCCGCCACGACAGGGTGATCCACATCAGGAGGATGACCGCGATGGTTGCCGACCACAGGTGCTTCAGGAGTTCGTCCGATTTCTCCTGCGCGGTGGCACCGTAATCCCGCGTCTTGAGCACGTGGACGTTGGATGGGATCACTCGACCGGCGAGACGCTCGAGCATCTGGTCGAGATCATTCACCATGTCAACCGCGTTGGTGCCGGGTTTCTTCGCCACCGCCACGGTCACGGCCGGCACATCGGTTCCGGTGTCGAGACCCTTCTCGGGGGCTGCCGGGCCGGAGCCGAGCCAGACGTAGTTGGCGGGCTCCTCCGGTCCATCATGGACGTCGGCGACGTCTCCCAGATATACGGGCCGCCCTCCGTGGGCAGAGATTACGAGATCGCGGACCTCGTCGGCGCTCTGCAGGAACTGGCCGGCATCGACCAGGACCTCGGAGTTCGCGACTGCGGTCGCGCCTGCGGGAAGACGCCAGTTCAGGCTCTTGAGAGCTCCGTAAGCCTGCAGCATCGAGATGCCGTACGAGGCGAGCTGCTCGCGATTGAAATCGACCCGCACCACCCGTCGCTGCCCACCGATAACCCAAACCTGGGCCACCCGAGGATGGCGGGTCAGCTCGACCTTGACCTCGTCGGCGACACGGCGCAGTTCCACCGGGGTGGTGTGCTCACCCCACAGGGTGTAGGCGACCACCGGGACGTCGTCGATGGTGCGTGGCTTGACGATCGGCGGCATCAGACCCTCGGGCATCTGATCGAGGGCGGACTGGATCTTGGTGTGAACCCGTACCGCGGCCTGGTCCGGGTCGGTACCGACCAGAAAGCGGACCACGATGAGCCCGCCCGACGGGTTCGAGATCGAATAGATATACTCGACATTTTCGATCTCGTAGAGCAGCTTTTCGAGCGGCGTGATGACGCGGTGTTCGACCTCCTCTGCCGTGGCGCCCGGGAACCCCACCATGACGTCAATCATCGGCACCTTGATCTGCGGCTCTTCCTCCGACGGCGTCACGAGTATCGCGAACAGGCCGAGCAGCAGGGACGCGACGATGATCAGCGGCGTCAGCTTGGAGTCGAGAAATGCCTTGCCGATCCGCCCCGCCATGCCGATCTTGCGGCGGGTCATCTTCAATCGCAAGGCTTCACGGCGCGCCTGCTCGATCTCGAGCGCGCTCGGCGCCTCGGATCCGTTGGCGCGCAGGTCTTCGTTCTCGGTGTTCATCGCGCGAGCTCCAAGGGCGTGCCGTCGGCAACTGGCCCGGGCGCGTCGACAACGACGGACTCGCCGGCGTCGACACCGGACAGGACCTCGATCCACTCGTCATCGATGACGCTTCCGGTGGTCACGGCGCGGGTCCGTGCACTGCCGTCAGCGGAGTAGACGATCACGAGCTCGAGGCCCCCCCGCCGGTGTACGGCGTCGGTCGGAATGATCAGCCGGTCGGCCGCGTCGCCGACGATCATCGCCCGACCGCTGAATCCGGACGGCACTTCGACCTGGCCGAGGTCAACCTTGACGGTGAAGGTGTGGGTGCCTGCATTTGCCGAGGGCACGATCTCGCGCACCTCACCCTCGATCGCACCAAGATCGGGTCGCGCGTCGAGGCGCATCCGGATCGTGTCGCCGATCTGGACGCGGCCGATATCGCGTTCCCGGACGTTGAGCCACATCTGCTGGCCCCCGATGGACTCGATTCGAACCAGCGGGCGGCCGGGGGCTGCGAGGTCGCCGACCTCGACCAGATTTTCCACCACGCGGGCTGCGAAGGGTGCGCGAACCAGTGACTCGTTAGCCACCGACGAGGCCGCGCGTACCGCGCCTTCGGCCTGCTCGACCGCCCCCTGGGCCTGTTCGTACTGCATTCGCGCCATGTCCAGTTCGAGCTCGGAGGCGGCGTTTTCGGCGTGAAGAGTCTCGAACCGCTTGTAGTTGCGCTCGGCCAGCGCGAGGGCCGCCTTAGCTTGGGCGAGAGCACCCTGGGCCTGACCGAGCTGGCCTGCCGCCGCTTCGGGCTGGATCTCGAGCAGGATCTGGTTCCTGGCGACCGTACTGCCCGCGCGGGCATGGAGCTTGATCACCGGGCCCATCACGCGGCTCGACACCGAGGCCTGACGAGCCGGCCGAACCACGCCGCGAACTTCGATTGGCATGGCTTCAGTCGTTCTTTCGACCTCGGCGATTTTGACGGTGAGGGGGGCGAGGTCGGGCTCGGCGGTCTTGGGTTCGTCGTGACCGCACGCGGCGAGACCGAAGGATACGACGGATATGAGACAGGTTGAAAAGAACCTACGCGCCTTCATCGGGTTTCCTCCAAAGCATCAGTCAACGTTACGCCGGACACGAACCGGAGACGGTGAGTGTCGAGAACAACGTCATATCGCGCGACGAGCTCACGCATCTCCGCCTCGCGGAGAGCGGTCTCGGCGTCGAGCAAATCGATCATTTTGTCCAGCCCCTGCTTGAATCGGCTTTCGCGGACTCGCGCCGCTTCGCCGGCTGCGTTCAGAGTGCTTCGAGCAGTGGTGTGGCGGGTGCGGGCGGTGTCCAGACCCTGCCAGGCCTGCTGGACCTCGAGCTTGACTCCTTCTTCGAAACGACGGATGTCGGCCTCGAAGGAAGCGGTCTCGTGACGGGCCGCGGCCCGATCGGATGAGCCGGAGCCTCCGCCGAGGAGGTTGATCCTCGCGACTGCCATCACCGAGCCGGAGTGGCCGTTGGAACCGAAGATCGTGTCGTCATAGAGATCGTAATGCCCGAGAACTGCGATTTCGGGAAAGTAGCCCGGCCGCGACACTTTTTCCTCGAGCCGGCCGGCCTCGAGCTTGTGTCGAGCGGCCGCCAGGTCGCTGCGGTTTTCCAGGGCGATCGAGATCCATTCATTCACTTCGCCGACAACGGGAGGGGCCGGCGGAACCGGTGCGAGCGCCTGGGGCTGAGCCTGGTCGACGCCCATCTGGAAGTTGAGGGCCGCCTGGGCGAGCTGCGCCCCGTTGGTGGCCTGCGTCAAGAGATCATCCATTTCCGCGAGATAGACCCGGGCCTGAAGGACGTCGGCGTCGAGGATCATGCCCTCGTCGGCATATCGTTCGGCCAGCCTGACGTGTTGGGCAGTCGTCGATCTCGCCTTCTCGAGCAACGCCTGGTGTTCGCGGGCCTTGGCGAGGTTGACGTAGGCGGTTATCGTCTCGAACGCGACCTTCTCCCGCGTGTACACATAAGACGCCTCCTCGGCGGTGGCCATCATGTCGGCCTGACCGATTCGGGCGGAGATCTTGCCCCCGGTGTAGACGGGCAGCTCGAGGTCGACTCGTGTGACAAAGGTGGAGAGGGGATCCGGGTCGTTCGGGTCGGACATGAAGAACTTCTGCATGTCGAATCTGCCCTGGTTGAGGGTCAGGGCGAAGACCTCCGCCGGATTGTCGGTGTAGGTGAAGCTCTCACTGAGGCCGATCTTCGGCAAGCGATAGCTCTCACCTGATTCGAGTCGCTCGCCGGCGGCGGCGGCGCGCTCCCTTGCCGCTGAGACCTCCGGGTTCCCGAGCAGAGCTGTTTCCACCGCCGACTCGAGGGTTAATTCTTGGGCGCAGACCGGGATTGCCGCGATCAACGAAATCAAGATGATGAGAGGGTACGAACGCATCAGCATCCTCCATTATCACTACATAACTATTTAGGAATATACATGATTTCTTTTTCGTGTCAACCCTCAAGATAGACGAATCTGGCCGAGAATTGAATGTCGGAGAAATGACAGAGTCACAGAGACACAGAGGAAGAACAGAGCCGCCCACCTACCCGGAGCTGCCCACAGATTACGCAGATGAACACAGATCGGTACACACTGATTCGAGCCTCGAATGTCAGGTCGGCAGCCGAATCTCGGGATTGGTGCCGTCGTGCTCGGCGCTGAACTCGCGCAGGCTCAAGTGGGCCGTCGTGCCCTGGCTCCTGCCCGCGCTTTCGAGTCGGAGCGTCCCGCCCATGAGCTCGGCGAGGCGGCGCGAGATGGTCAGGCCGAGCCCGGTCCCGCCACGCTGGCGGGTCGTTGAACCGTCGACCTGGTAGAACGATGAGAAGACCTTGGCAATCTCGTCCTCCGCCATGCCGATCCCGGTGTCCTCAACCGTGAACACGACGATGCCGTCTTTTTCCCTGCAATCAACGGTGATCGAACCACCCCTTTCGGTGAACTTCATCGAGTTCGAGAGAAGATTGGTGAGTACCTGTACCGTGCGATCGGGATCGGCCCAGATCACGAGCTTGCTGTTGCGACCCGCGGTATTGAACTTGAGGCCCTTGCTTTTCATCTGATGTTTGAACAGGGTCTCCACATCCTCGACGATGGCCCGAACCGGCACTGGCGCAAAGTGAACTTCCAGCCGGCCCGCCTCGATCTTCGCCAGATCGAGGACATCGTTGATGATGTTGAGCAGGCTTTCCGCCGATTCATGGGCAATCTTCAGGAACTCCCGTTGCTTCTCGGGATCCTCGACCGAACCGTCCATGATCAGCTTGAGGAAGCCGAGGATCGCGGTCAACGGGGTGCGAAGCTCGTGCGAGGTGTTGGCGAGAAACTCGGACTTGAGGCGCGAAGCCTCGAATGCGACGGCGCGTTGCTCATCGAGCTCGCGCACGATCTGCGACAGCGAAATCGGCCCGCCGAGCAGATACCCGACCTGCGTCAGCAGGTCGACATCGTCGATCGTCAGGTCGAGGGCGGTGCTGGAGGTGGCAAGAAGCACCCCTGCGGACCTTCCGGCGGCCATCAGCGGAAGGTAGCTGAGGTGACGGATTCCGTGCTCGGTCGCCAGCCAGTCGGCAAGCTCCTGCGGGAGGGCGGCAGAGGCGGACACGGTTTGCGGAAATCCTTCGGCATACGATGTCCAGCAGGGGTGGCCACCGGCGCTGATCGGGCTGAAACGGTCTTTTTCGAAGGCCTCCACACCCGGGCCGGTGCCGGCGACCAGTTGCAGCCCGCTGCCATCCGAAACCGGCCGATAGAGGAGTAACGAGCTCAGCGGCAGCAGTGCACGCCCCGTTTCGAGGAAGTGGTCGAGAATCTTTTGTTCCTCGACCTCCCCGGCTACAGTCTGGGCGAGGGTCGAAAGGAATGCGAGACGGGATTGCCGGGCCTCGGCTGCGGTCCGGGCGAGGTGGAGATCCGTGACATCGATGGCGACAATCTGGATCAGGGTCTCGTTGAGAACAGGGTCGACCACCGGATGCATCTGGGTGCTGAGCCAGTGGATGATCCCATCGCTGTCCTCGACTCGAATCAGCTCCTGCCATGAACCACGGCCGCCTTCGAGAACGGATGGGATTGCAGAGTAGACCTGGGGCCGGTTGGCGGCGTGTATCCGGTCCAGCCAGCTCAACTCGTGATCCGGTTCGCCCAGGGGTCTGGGGCCGGAGAACAGGCTGTTGGCGGCACGATTGGCGTATCGGACGTGGCGATCGCGATCGACCGACATGACCAAAACAGGCAGCGTGTTGAGCAGAATTTCCATCCGCTGGCGAATGCGTTTGAAGTGGTCCGAAAGGGAGGATTGCCCCTCCAGCAGAGTCACGTTCTCGAACACCGCACCGATCGTCGGCGTCGCCAGGCTGAGTCCGATCAAGACGAACCCCCACATGAATGGGGAGTCGTAGGGCTGCCGCGACCAGGAGAGGTCCATATGAGCGATGGCACTGAGCAGAAAAGCGCCGCTGAGCCACACTTCGCGGGGCTGCCGTTGCTCCCGACCGCCCAACATCGGGACCACCGCCGCGATCAGGAATGCGGTCGCGAGACCCGCCTCGAGCGGACCGATTTCCCGTACCAGGCCGCTGTCTCGGAAGTAGTTGAATCCCGCCCACACCGCGACGGCGGCAGCCAGGGCACCAACCGCGCGCAGGACGAGATGACCGGACCCACGCTCACGTCCGCCTCGAAACGCGAAGAGGAGGATTGCTGCCGCGAGGGCCTGCGAAACGACCCATGAAATTCGGACGAATGTGTCGACGAGATCCTTCGAACTCAACAGGGCCTCGAGCGTGAGCTGGAGAATGAAATGACAGGCTATCGGCAGAAAGACGTTGCGCACCTGACGGTCGAAGGGATCTCCGAGGAGGCGCCAACGAACCTGGAAGAACCAGGTTGCCAGGGAGGCCAGAAATGCGTTGAACCCTGCGAGCAGGAGGTACTCGCTGCGGGCACCCTGCCAGACGACGACGGATTGCAGGACCGCGACGATCAGGCCGGCCGAGACCGCGACCAGGACTGCTGCCAGGCGCGCACGCGGACCGGCGCTCTCGGTTGCCACGAAGACCCGACTCGGCATCATGCGTTTTCGACCAACGACGAAGATGTGACCGGCACGTCAAGAGTATAGCGCTTGGCCCGCATTATCCACGAGGTCTCTGCTGCGGACGGCACTGTGGGACCCGGGCCGGGCCTCTTGGTCGCAAACTCCACTGGCCACGGCACCTCGCCGCTCTTGCCTCGAGGCCTCACGGATAGTGCTGGCCAGAAACCTTCGCGCTTGATTTTCGCTTGCTCTTTGGTACATTGGCGCACCGCCAAAAACGCGCCGGTTGGCCGCTTCGTGATGTGGAATAGATGAGTGGGCTACGCGTTGATACGTCAAGGAGGATGTCGATCCATGAGGAAAACGATCCTGTTAATGGGGCTGATCTGTGCCCTTGGAAGTTCGTTTGCGCTTGCCGACGAGACGACTGAAGAGGAGGTCGAGCCGACCTGGAAGGGCGCGCTCGGCCTGGCGTGGGTTGCGACGAGCGGCAACACCGATACCTCGACCTTCGGTCTCGATTTTGAACTCGAGCGCAAGCCGGAACCGTGGGGATTGACCTTCCTGGTTCACGGAAACCGAGCCGAGGACAACGGGGAAAAGACGGCCGAGAACTACCTCGTCTCCGGACGAGCGGTGCGCAGCCTGAGTGGACGGTGGGAGGTTTTCGGTGGTCTGGCCTGGGCCAGGGATCCTTTCGCTGGATTCGACTCACAGACTCTTGCCACGACCGGCGCCACCTATCACGCAGTGAAGACCGAACGGCACCAGCTGAGCTTCGATATGGGTCTCAGCTACACCTGGGAGGACCGGGTGCCGCCCTCCGAGGATGTGGATTTCTTCGGTGGCATCCTGGGTCTCAGCTGGGAATGGAAGCTCGGAGAGAGCTCCAAGCTGGTCGAACGACTGGTCTTGATTCCGAACTTCGATGATTCGGACGATTGGCGGGTGGCATCGGACACGGCCATCGAGGCCGATGTCAACCAGTGGTTGGCGCTGCGATTTGGATTTGGAATTCGTCACCGCAACCAGCCGATTGACGACGCGGAAAGCACGGATACGACTTCGAAAGCATCGGTTGTCTTCAACTTCTGAGGGTTCCCGGAAATGGAGCCCGTTTTCGTGAAAAGGAGAGCAGAATGGAACTGATTCAACAGTTGATCGATACGGTGTGGGCCTTTGTGGCCGCGAACTACAAACCGGTCCTTGCGGCGATCGTCATCCTTGTCATTGGACGCATGGTCGCGGGTTGGGCCCGCGGTATCACCCGCAAAGGCCTCGAACGTGGCGATGTAGACGCAACTCTCGTTCCGTTTTTGTCGAAACTCGTTTACTACATGGTGCTTGCGGTGGTCGTTGTCGCCGCTCTTCACCGGCTCGGCATCGCTACTACCTCAGTGGTCGCGATTTTCGGTGCGGCCGGCCTCGCCGTCGGTCTCGCTCTCCAGGGGACGCTGGGCAATTTTGCGTCTGGTGTCATGTTGCTCATCCTGAGGCCTTTCGACGTGGGTGATTTCGTGGATGCCGGTGGAACGACCGGCAAGGTCGAGGAAATCGGGATTTTCGCCACCACCCTCACGACGCCCGACAATATCAAGATCGTCGTGCCCAACACGCAGATCGCCGGGGGTACGATCTCGAATTACAACGGTAAAGACACGCGCCGTGTCGACATGGTCATGGGCATCGGTTACGACGACAACATCCAGACGGCGATCGACACCATCCGACGGATTGTCACCGCCCACGATATGGTGCTGGCCGATCCGGAGCCGGTGATCGAGGTCTCCAACCTCGGCGACTCATCGGTCGACATCGTGGTTCGGCCCTGGTGCAAAACTGAGGACTATTGGAATCTCCGATTCGACCTCACCCGCAGCCTCAAAGAGGGTCTCGAAGCTGCAGGGTGCTCGATTCCGTACCCGCAACGGGACGTGCACATGTACCAGGTGGCGGTCTGATCTAATCCGCAGTGAGACAAAACGGTAGGGGCGGCATACATGCCGCCCTTGATCGATCAAAAGGGACCTCTGCGAACGAGGGCGGGATATATCCCGCCCCTACAGGCGCACATTTTCCGGCAATTTCTCGTGTTGGAATATCAGTTCGCAGAAACCATCAACGCTCGATAATCGTCGAGGACCTGCTGCGCGTGGGTTTTCGGATCGACATCCGGATACGCCAGCAGCACCGTGCCCTCCGGTCCTACGAGGTACGAGATCCGCTTCGCGAACGGGATGAGAGCTCGCGCAGCCCCGACCGACTTGGCCAGCTCGTGATCGCTGTCCGAGAGCAGGCGGAATGGGAGCGCGTTCTTTTCAGCGAAGCTCCGGTTCTTCTCAGGGCTGTCGAAGGACACGCCGAGCACCTCGATCCCGAGTTCCTGGAGTTCCTTCCAGCTGTCACGCAGCTGGGTGGCTTCCAGCGTTCAACCGGGGGTGGATGCTTTGGGATAGAAGAAGAGCAGGAACGGGCGACCCTCGAGGTCGCTCTTCGAGACTCTGGTGCCGTCGTACGCCTCGAGGTCAAAGTCGACGAATTTCTCTCCGACGGAAATCATCTCGTCCTCTCCTTCGGCGAAACCGACGGTCGAAATCATCGCCAACGCCGCGACCGCAATCATGCAGAAATTCAGTGCTGATATCTTCATTCACCACGGGAAACCCGCGTGAGCAGCGCTGGTATTCCATGGCTTCGGTCTCTGCGGCGTGGCCACACGAATCACAGTGCTCAACCGGGTGAGTACTATCGTGCCGTCACTTGACCCGGCAAGAGGGCACGGTTAGGGTCGATGAGAGTTGTGCGCGCAGAGGAGGAGGATCCATGGCAGGAAAAGCCGAACTCGTAGACCGCGTTGCTGAGCTCACGGGGTACCCCAAAACCCAGGTGGCGATGACCTATGACCTTCTCTTCGAGCTCATCAGTGAAGCCCTCGTGGCGAGCGAAAAGGTCACGGTCCCGAACTTCGGGACGTTCCAGGTGACGGAGCGCCCGGCCCGGGCCGGAAGGAATCCCGCGACCGGTGAGGCGATCACCATCGCTGCGTCGCGGAGCGTCCGGTTCAAAGTCTCCAAGAACCTCAAGGAGATGCTGTAGGAGCGGGATCAATCCCGTCCTTGGTCGCCCCGATTTGTCATCCCGACCGAGGCCGAAGGCCACACCCCCCGTTGTCATCCCGACCGAGGCCCGGCTTGTCCCGGCGTAGCCGGAGGCGAAGCCGGAACGGCTCGAGCGGAGGGATCTATGGGGCGGGCGTGGGCTGAGGCGCGCTCCTGCATTGCCCAAAGATTCCTCCGCTCGCTCACGTTGTTCGCTCGGTCGGAATGACACAGCGTGGACGTCCTCCGCTCGCTCGGGTTGAAAACATGCACGGGCGCCATTTAGGTGTCCCGGCAGAGCCGAATGCGGAGCCGGATGGCGCCCCTCCCGTTCACTGAAACGGATCGCGCCTACTTCGGCACCAGCTTCTTCCCCAGCTCGCGGCTGAGGTGCTCCTCCAGCGTCATCAGGTCGAGCTCATCGTCGTCCCCTCGCCGCCGCCCGAGGTTCACGAGATCCGTTCGCGCGACCTCGATGCCTCCCTGGATCGTCGATGCGACGAGGTTGAGGGGAAGGCCGTTCTGGGCCTTGATCCGCACCGCGACTCCACTCACTCGCTCCCCGCCCGGCATGGTGCCCCGCATGATCCAGGCCTGTTGCTGATTGAAGGCGTGCAGGAGACGGCCCATGGGGTCGTTCCACTGAGCGAGCCGCGCCTTGGTCTGGGCATCCATTTTCGGCGACCAGTCGAAGGTATCCAGCTTCAGGGAAAACTTCACCTCGCCGGCGCCGGCGGACGCCGCCGTGAGCATCAACATCAGCGAAATGAGAAACCGTCGCATGATCGTCTTACCGCCCATTCTACTCTTCTTCCAGTACGCGTTACACTTCACCTGTGATTCTGCGCAGAACGGCCTGCTGCGTCCTGGCTGTGGTCGCGTTTTTCGTCCCCGGCGACCTGGCGGGGCAGACGCTGCCGCCCGATACGAATGTCGCGAGCTACGAGATCGATGTCACCCTCGATCCCGAGACCCATCGCCTCATGGGCGGCGAGAAGATTCGTTGGGTCAACCGAGCTGATCAGGCCACCGACGAGATCTTTCTCCACCTCTACCTCAACGCATTTGCCAATTCCCGCACCACCTTCATGCGGGAGCTCGCCTGGTGGGACGCGAGCAACCGGACGGATCCCGGAGACGATTGGGGATGGATCCGTGTTGGCAGACTCACTTTCGATGACGGGAGCGATCTCCTGCCGGGCATGGAGTTCGTGCGGCCGGACGACGGCAACTCCAACGATTTCACGATCGCCCGTGTGCATCTGCCGCGGGTAGTGGATCCGGGAGCGGTGATCGAGCTCGAGATCGAGTTCGAAGCCCAGCTCCCTCGGATCGTTTCCCGCACCGGGTTCTTCGGGGATTTTCACTTCGTGGCACAGTGGTTTCCGAAGATCGCGGTCTTCAGGGGCGAGCGGGGCTGGAATGCCCACCAGTTTCACGCATTGTCGGAGTTCTTTGCCGACTTCGGTACCTACCGGGTGACGATGACGATTCCGGAGGATTGGGTCCTTGGTGCCACCGGAATCGAGGTTGGGAGCAGCGAGCCGGCGAACGGACGGCGGGCTGTCACCTACCGGGCCGAGCGGGTGCACGATTTCGCGTGGTGTACGGCCCCGCCGGACCTGATGGTGATCGTCGAGGCCGAGTTCGAGCCGGGTCGACACGTGCCGGTGTCCTGGTTCGAGAGGGCACGGACGCAGCTCGACATGAGCGCGGCCGATCTCGAGCTGCCGCCGATGCGACTGCGCCTGATGGTGCCGCGCGAGCAGTCGATGCTGGCTCCTCGCATGGTGCGCGCGGCACGCCTCGCTGCAGCCTGGTTCGGCCTTTTCTACGGAGCCTACCCCTATCCGCAACTCACGATCGTATCGCCGCCGGATGGTGCCGAAGGCGCCGACGGTATGGAGTATCCGACGCTCATCGCCACCGGTGCTGATGGTCTCGATGGATATGATCCGTTCTCACGCTTTCCGGCACTCGAAGCCCTTACAGTGCACGAGTTCGGTCACCAGTACTTCCAGGGCCTGCTCGCCTCGAACGAATTCGAGGAGGCGTGGCTCGACGAGGGGTTGACCAGTTATGCCGATACATCGTGCATGGTCGCGGCGACTTCGGATGGACTCCTCTCGGGGATTGCCGATTTTGATTACTGGGCTGACGAGCGTTTATCGCTATCCCTCCGGCGGGCACCGGTCACGACCGGAAGGAAATCGTGGGGGTACCCTCGCTGGTCGGACTATTACCTTGCGACCTACACCAAGATGGCGCTCGTGCTTCGGACTCTCGAGGGCCTCATCGGCCCGGAGTCCATGGCCCGGGGTATGAGGGACTATGTCGATCGCTATCGTTTCCGACATCCGACAGAGGCCGATCTGGTAGAGGTCCTGAGTGAGGCGGCGGGGCAGGATCTCTCGCCGTTCTTCGACCAGGCCATCTTTGGTGCGGAGGAGCCGGACTGGGCGGTGGTGTCCGTGCATCATCGCCGACCGCCGCCGGCAGGCGGATTCATCTGGGATGGCGAATCCTGGAATGCCGTCGGGGATGATCGGGACACAGAGGACGCCGTCGCCGACGACAGTTGGCTCGTAGAGCTCGAGCTCGCGCGCAGGAGTGACTTCGTCGGACCGGTCGAGGTCGAAATGCTGTGGTCCGACGGGAGGGTCGAACGGAGGACCTGGGACAGCCAGACGCGACGGACCCGGTGGCGGCTCGAAGGCAGGGGCCGTCTCGAGCAGGTGGTGATCGATCCCGATGTGGTGTGGGCTCTCGAAACCAGCCGGGCTGACAATTACTGGCGGGAGCGAGCTGCCTCCACCAAGCATCCGCTGTGGTGGGTGCGCGATGCGTTGAGGCTCGCGCGGCACTGGTTGCTGAGGTCCGAATGAACACCACACCGAAGCCTTCGGTCACGATGGGCTTTCGCCTTGCCGCCAGCCTTCACTGGCTGGTGGCGACGGTGTGGCTGGCGTGGCTCGCCCTGACGGTTCCGGCGCTGGTCGTGGTTCAGATGTCCGCCGGTCAGGCTCGCGCCAACACCCCGGCCGGAGGATTCGGCGCGGGAGAGGATCTTCTCGTCTTCTTCGAAATCATGCGTCCGGTTGCTGTGCCGCTGGCCCTGGCTCTCGCGTTCGGAGCGGTTCTGCTGTTCGGGTGGTGTGTTCTGTGGCATGCAGGGGTGGCGCGATGGTGGCTGGATCCGGAGACCGATCCCGAAGAGCCCAACGTTGCGCAGATCCTCGCCTCCGGACTGCTGGTGTGGTGGCGCTACGCGCGGCTGACGTTCTTCGCCCTCGTTTTGCAGGCGATCGTGGCGGTCTCGCTGTGGTTTCCCGTGCGCGCCGAGTTCGCACCGGGATTCGTGGTGCCATGGCTCAAGGTCGGATCCGTGCTGGCGGCTGTGGCAACAGTCTTGATTTGGATCGCCACGTTTCGAGGTGGATGGTTCCTCGGCGAGCCCGACCGGAGCTCGGCGCTGGTGGCGTGGTTTCGGGGACTCGGCGCGGCCGGACGACAACCGCTTCGATCACTTCTGCCGCTCATCGTGTGGGCGGTACCGGGCCTCGGTGCACTTGTGGCGCCGGTGTTCTACGGCGGTCCCGCAGCGGTCCTCTTCTTCATGGCCTCGTGGTTGCTCGGCGCCTTCTGCGTGGTCGCACTCTACATGTCCTACGCGCCACCGAAACCGCCGCGGAAACGACCGATCTCGCCCCTCGAACCACCCGGCATTGGCTGAAACGACCGCCCGGCCATAGATTCCTCGGTTCGATCGCTCCGCTCCCTCACTCGGGATGACGTTCCCACAGGGCTGCCGAGGCCGGTCCGTGGTCACGTCATTTCGGATTTTGGATTTGAGATTTCCTATCGGACCCCCCGCGTCGTGAGAGTCCGTGGGGGTGGGCGGTTGTCATTCCTAATTCCTAATCCCTAATTCCTAATTCCGAATTCAAAACCCTACTTCACATCTTTCAGTCGCTTCGCGCCGGCGGCCAGAATCTCGGCCGGGCAGCCGTCGGCGTAGAGCTTGAAGTTCTCGATGTAACGGGCGGCCAGGGCGTCGTACCGCTTCCAGTACTCGTCCTGCGAGCCCCAGGAGGTAGACGGATCGAGCACATCCTCGGGTACGTCGGGGCAGGACAGCGGCACCTCGAAACCGAACAGCTTGTCCTTGCGGTACGTGACCTTGGCGAGCTTGCCCTCGAGCGCGGCGTTCAGCAGGTTCCGGGTGTGGCGGATCGAGATCCGCTTGCCGACCCCCCAGCCGCCGCCGACCCAACCGGTGTTGACCAGCCAGCAGTTGGCGTCGTGCCTCTCCATCTTGGCGCGCAGCATGTCGGCGTACTTGAACGGGTGGTGAACCATGAACGGCGCGCCGAAGCAGGCCGAGAAGGCGATCTCGGGCTCGATCCCGAGACCGATCTCGGTGCCTGCGATCTTCGACGTGTAACCGGAGATGAAGTGATAGACAGCGTGCTCCGGATCGAGCCGTGCGATCGGCGGCAGCACGCCCTGCGCATCGCAGGTCAAGAGGATCACGTTCTTCGGGTGCGACTGGACCATCCCTTCGGGGACCACGTTCGGGATGAACTCGAGGGGGTAGGCTGCGCGGGTGTTCTCGGTGAACCGGTCATCGTCGAGGTCGAGCCGCCGGGAGGTCCGGTCCTGAACCACGTTCTCGAGTATGGTGCCGAAGCGGCGGGTGGTCGCGTAGATCTCCGGCTCGTGCTCGGCCGACAGGCGGATGACCTTCGCGTAACAGCCACCTTCGAAGTTGAAGACGCCTTGGTCGGACCAGCCGTGCTCGTCGTCGCCGATCAGCCGGCGCTTGGGATCGGCAGACAGAGTCGTCTTTCCGGTACCCGACAACCCGAAGAACAGCGCCACGTCGCCGTCGTCGCCGACGTTGGCCGAGCAGTGCATGGCGAGGACGTCCTGCAACGGCAGCAGGAAGTTCATCACCGTGAACATGCTCTTCTTGATCTCGCCGCCGTAGCTCGAGTTGCAGATCAGGGCCATGCGCTCGGCAAAGTTGAGGATGATGGCGGTCGAGGAACGGGTGCCGTCCACGCGCGGATCGACCTTGAAGTCCGGAGCCGCAATGACCGTGAACTCGGGAACGTGGCTCTGGTACTCCTCGAGCGTCTTCGGGGTGATGAACATGTTGCGCGCGAAGTGCGAGTGCCAGGCCAGCTCGGTGATGACCCTGATCGGCATCCGGTACTCGGGGTCGGCGCCGACGAAACAGTCCTGGACGAACAGCTCCTCGTCCTGCAGGTAGGCCTGAATCCGCGCCAACAGGGCGGTGAAGTTCTCGGGAGTATACGGGCGGTTGTACTCGCCCCACCAGATCTTGTCCTCGGTGCTCGACTCGCGAACGACGTACTTGTCCTGGGCGGCTCGGGCCGACCACTTGCCGGTGTTGACGACGAACGGGCCTCCGTGGGCCATGAATCCTTCCTGGCGGAACGACGCCTCTTCGTAGAGGGCCGGCACCGGCAGGTTCCAGTAGACCCTGTCGAGGTGGATCAGGCCGTGATTCTCGAGTCCGAAACGGCTCTTGAGGTCCCCCGCCTGGGAGGTGGCGGGCGTCTTGAACTTCAGGTACTTGCTCATGTCCAGTCCCTCACCAGCTTGCGCTCACCGATGTAGAGCTCGTTCGGCGCGTTGGGGTCGAGGGCCCACTTGATGCGCTCGATGCCCTCGGTGATGTCCTTGATCGAGCCGCAGAAGCTGAGCCGAAGGTGCCCCTCCTTGCCGAACTCGATTCCCGGCACAGTCACCACCTGTACCTTTTCAAGGATGAAATTCGACAGCCGGACCGAATCCTTGTCGTAGTGGCTGAAATCCGGGAAGGAGTAGAAGGTGCCGCCGGGCTCCTCGAGGCGGACACCGTCGAAGGCTCTGAGCTCCTGGATCAGGACGTTGCGGTTGTTCTCGAGCGTCATGCGCAGATTTTCGACCGACGACTGGACTCCGTTGATAGCGGCTTCGGCCGCGTGCTGGAGCACCGCCGACGGGCCCGAGGTCTCGTGCCCCTGGATATTTGTCATCACCTCGATCAGCTTGGTGTTGGCCACCGCCCAGCCGATGCGGAAGCCGGTCATGGCGTACTGCTTGGAAACTCCGTTGATGATGATCAGCTTCGAGTTGTCGGTACGGTCGCTGGCGAAGTCGTATGGGTTGACCGGCTTGCGGCCATCGTAGATCAGGCGGTGGTAGATGTCGTCCATGATCAGGTACAGCCCACGCTTCTCGCACAGCTCGACCACGTCCTTGATGAACTCGTCCGGGTAGACCGCGCCGGACGGGTTGTTCGGGCTGTTGATGATCACGGCCTTGGTGTAGGAACCGATCACCTGCTCGATGTCCTGAATGCGGGGGATGAAGGTGCCGTCCTCGGGGTGCACGGGCACCGGAACGCCGCCAACCAGCTTGACCATCTCCGGGTAGGAGACCCAGTAGGGCGCGGGGAAGATGACCTCCTCCTGCGGGTCGAGGATCGCGTGCAGGGCCGACATGATGGCCTGTTTGGCGCCGCCCGATGCCATCACGTTTTCCGGCGCCGGACGCCATCCGTAGAAGTCCTCGGTGTAGCGGATGATCGCCTGCTTGAGCCCCACAGTCCCGTCGGGTGGGGTGTAGCGCACCTCGCCGGTGTTGATCAGATTGGTCGCGGCGAGGATCGCGTCCAGCGGCGCCCTGCCTTTCGGTTCACCACCGCCGAGGTGGATCACGGGGTCGCCTTTGGCCCGCAGAATCGCCGCGACTTCGTTGAGCTTGAGGGTTGCGGATTCGCCAATGGATTTGGCGATCAAGGAGAGGCTCATGACTGCCATTTCCTTTCTACCGCCGCTGCTGGCGACGGGGGACGGATTATCTCAGAAGACCGTGGAAATATCCACCAAATCAGGTCTTTATCTCAATTTCCGATTATAACCGCAAAGCCAGTTCACCGTTTCCGGGTGCCCGCCCGCCGCGGTCTGCGACCGCGGCACGCGCCCTCGGTCGTTTCGTTCTCCGAGTGCACGCACTCGTCGACCGATCCGACCTCGTCCGCTGCGCGCCGTTGGCGCGCGGGCGGCCCTCTTTTGAACGCAGTCATTTGTTTGCATCCCGCCCCCTCCCCCCGCCCACCCGCCCTCAGAAAGCCACGTTGGGCTGCGCCCACCGCGCCTGGACGGTTCAAAGGTGTTGTGCTGTAGGGGCGGCATACATGCCGCCCTTGAAGCGTCACCGAGCGTCGGAGACGATCAAGGGCGGGATATATCCCGCCCCTACACCTGCCAACGGGAAGAGCTTCGGGAATTCTTGGTGTTCTTGGCGTCGTTGTGGTTAGATTGGTTTCATGGTCGACCAGGACGAAATTCAGCGCCTCGGGCGGCACGGCACGCGCCTGAAGGAGCTTCGCAAGCGGGTGAAGGAGCGTCGCGAGGGTGAGGTCGTGGTCGACGGGCGGCGGCTGGTTTCCGATCTGGTGCGATGGAACGTGCCGATCCGTGAGCTCTACCTGGCCCCCGAGATCAGCCGCGATTTCGAGGCGGTGGGCTGGAGGGACGCCGCGGAGGTGGTCTTCGAGGTCGAGGGCTCGGTCCTCTCGGACATCGCTCCGACCCGATCTCCGCAGGGGGTGCTGGCGGTCGTGGTGGAGCCCCGG
>JAJDNM010000095.1 GCA_022340665.1 Acidobacteriota bacterium
CGTGGCCCAGACCCGCCAGGCGGGGCCGACCGGGCGCTCGCCACGGCCATAGCCGATGTCGAAGACGGACGCGCGACCACCCCGTTTGTTGAGCAAACGGCCCCGGGGACGGACGCAGTGGTGACCTTCCTGGTGCACGCCCCCGACGGCCAGACACCGCGAATCGTTTCGGATGTCACGGGCTGGGGCGAGAGCCCGGACGACAGCAACTTCGACCTCAGCATCGGCACGATGGTGCCGGTGGGCTCGAACGATTGGTTCCGGCTCGAGACAGAGGTCGCGCCCGGTGCGCGGATCGAGTACCTGGTCGTCAACGGCAAGACCGACTACCGGGTCGACCCCAACAACCCGCGCCGCGCGTGGTCACCCGGCGGCCACGCAATTTCCGAGTTCGTGACGCCTGACTACCAAGCGCCAAAAGAGCTCGCCGACGCTCCCACCTCGCCCGGCGGAAGGACCATCGAAGCCACCATCGAGAGTCGCGCCCTCGGTGCACCGCGCCGACTGTATGTCTACCTTCCTCCCGCCTACCGTGCCGAAAGAAACTACCCGGTTGTGGTATTCCACTCCGGTGGGAGCGCTGTGCGCGAGGGGCAGGCGCCCCGCGTGCTCGACTGGCTGATCGCCCAACGGGACATCGAGCCGATCGTCGGACTTTTCCTCGACTCGTACCTCCCCGGCGACACCGACAACCACGAGGGTCCGCCTTTGCGGACCTTTCTTACCGAGGAGGTGCCAGCATGGTTGGCGTCGCGCTACAGCGTCTCGGCAAACGCCGACGACTGGTCTATTCTCGGCAAGTCCTACGGCGCCCAGGACGCCCTCGATGCGGCCCTTGCCTCCGCTCAGGTCTACGGTGGCGTCGGCCTGTTGATCCCGGGGCGACGACTCACCCCCGCCGACCTTGAGGAGTTCACCCAGCTGCGAGGCCGTCGACTCCACATCGCCATTCTCGCCGGCCTCTACGACCAGGCCAACCTCGGTACGGCGCAGATCGCGGCCCAGGCCCTCACCGAGGCCGGCCACGCGGTCGACTTCATCGAGGTCCCGGAAGGCCACAACCCAACCACCTGGCGAAACCACCTGAGCGACGTGCTCGTCAGCCTGTTCGGGGAACGGAAAAATCGCCCGTAGGCCCGTACACCGCAGTTTAGCGATGAGGTACGGCGCACTTCTGGAGTTGTGAATGCGCCACCCATAATGTTCGCGGCAGGCAATCACACGCCTGGTTGTCGAAGGATGCGGCCCATCGAGGCTGCTACAAATCGGTGAAGAAAGGAATCGCTGCCAGTCCGAGACCGATGAAGATTTGCAGAGCGAGCCCATCCACCAGATAGGGATAGACACAGAGGCCCACCCCTGCCGCGACGAAACCGATCCTTTCCTGCCGTTTTCCATAGATGAAGTACGACAGTCCAATGGTGCCGGCAAGAATTCCAACAAACAGCATTGATGCGGATGGCATATTCCATGTTCTCACGGCTTCGGGGCGACGGTGGATAGGGGGACGATTTCGGGCCATCGCCACCAGACGTGTGACGTGTCCAAGTTTCATCTTTTTTTCTGCCCGCGAATCTGGGATATCGGCACCAACGGAAAAAGGCTATGTATGGCCCGTTGTGATCCAACAACTGTAAACGCCGCGCCCGGAACAATCCGTTTCGGAGATGGTATGGTGTCTCTCAACGGACGGGCGGAAATCGAGACGAGGATCGTTATGAGGACATTTGCGAACCTCGACATGACACCACGCGGAATATGGCGAAGTGTCTTGGTGGCGCTTCTTTTCCTGGCACCTTCAGATCTCCTTTCCGCCGGGACATCGGAACTCGACTTTCAGAACGATCCGGTCGAATATTGGGCGGCTCGCATCCTGACGTGGACGTTGATTCTGGCGGTCATCTTCGTCGCGTGCTCTCTCGTCAAAGCGATTCGAGGTCGGCTAGTAGGAATATCCGGAAAGGCGCTGATGCTGATCGGGGTGGTCCTGCTCCCATCATTCTCGGTCACTATCGGTATGTTGTTAGTGTTCACCAGGGCGGAGCGCGTTGAATTCTGCGCCTCGTGTCACCATGTCATGCAGGAGTACGCCGATGACCTGACCGATCCCGAAGGCACGGGTCTCGCCGCGATTCACTACGTCAACCGATACATACCAACAAACCAGTGCTACGAGTGCCATACGGCCTACGGGCTCTTCGGCACCGCTGAGGCGAAGATCCACGGGATTGGCGAGGTGATCAAGTATTACACCGGAACCTACGAGCTCCCGCTTTCGATGTGGAAACCGTACCCCAACGCCGATTGCCTGAAATGCCACGCAGAATCGAGTCTCTGGCTGTCGGTCGAAGCCCACACGTACGAAGAATCCGAAGAGAATCTCTTCGCGAATCTGACATCCTGTATGGAGTGCCATGGATCGGCGCACGAGGTCAGGAGACCAAACGAGATGGCGGGGTTATGAGTGGTACTACCGTCATCAGCGCCAGAAACGCGGAATGGATCCGACGGCTGACAATCGTGTCGTTGGTCCTCACCCTGGCGGCACTCCTGCTCGGCCTGCAGTTCGTGTACCGAACGACCGGAGGGAGTCTCTTTCTATTCTCCGCGGTGGTACCTCTTCTCGTTATCTCCGCCATCGCCATTTTCCTGTGGACCGTGATCTTTGAGTTTCGACAATCCCACAAGCTCTTCACGGTCGAGAGCTATCCAGAAGATACGATCATCTTCCGCCAGGGCGATCCGGCTAATTGCGCCTACTTCATACGCAAGGGAGAGGTCACGGTGGTCGACGAGGAAGCCGGCTCTGTGGTCTCAACGCTCACGGCAGGCGAGTACTTCGGTGAGATCGCCCTGGTCACAGACCAACCCCGAACCGCGACAGTTCGCACCGTCTCTCCGGTCGAGCTCGCGGTTCTCGGCAAGGAGAACTTTCTGAACATGATGCGGTTGCTGCCGACAACCGAGGAGGAGATCCTCCACACGGTGCAGAAAAGGGTGATCGCGGACAACTCCAGGCACGGCGAGTAGTCCGCAGGGTGCCGGTCACTCGAGGCTGAGCAGGTTCTCGGCTTTCGTGCGCAAATCGCTGGCCGACTGCATAGCGAGGTTCATCCGGAATTCGGTATCGCAGCCAGCGTCTTCCTCATCGTGGGCTTTGACGCTTGCCTCCAAGGTTCGCTTTAGATTTTCACAAAATCTACTCCCACGCGCGTTCGTGCTCCACACAGCCCCCGGTCCCAGTTCCATTCTTTACCGAGTGTGTATGCGGCACCCGTGTGAACGATCTTGCGCTAGAATTCAGAGCACTATGGGAATCCTCGATTTACTCGGGCTTGGGAAATCCGCCGCAGAATCTGATGCGAACGGCACATCGAATAGCGGCGAAACAGAAACTGTGCGGAGAATCGTAGGCGAGTTGGGTCAAATGGAAGAAAACCAGGCGCGGTTTATCGCCGCGTTTGCCTATGTCCTCAGCCGGGGAGCCGCATCCGACATGGAAATCAGCGAAGACGAAACGAACAAGATGGTGGAGATCGTCCGGAAGCTGGGTCACATCCCCGAGGAGCAGGCAGATCTGGTTGTCGCGATCGCCATTAACCAGAACGATCTCTTCGGCGGCACCGAGGATTATCTGGTAACCCGGGAGTTTCACGAGATCGCTACCGACGAGCAGCGAACAGAGATGCTCGACTGCCTGTTCGCGGTATCCGCGGCCGACGACACGATCACTGGCGACGAAGAAGAGCAGATCCGCCAGATCTCCAAGGAGCTCGGGTTCACCCATGACGAATACATCCAGGCGCGGAGCGCCTACTCGGACAAACGGTCGGTGCTCCAGCGAAAGTTGTAGTCGGGCGGTGTTTGGAGCCAGGATTGGTGCAACATTGAGCTGCGTGGCATCAACAGTGGCAACACCGAGCTTTCGCCCATCACGAGGAGGAAATCGATGTTAAAGCGCGTCATCGTCGTCTGCGGATTGTTGGTTCTGCTGTGCTCACCGGGCGTCGCGGGAACACCGGACGGGCTTGCATATATGGACATCGGCGAGCTCCAGGAGTTGATGGACCAGGGGGCTCTGACCTCGGTCGAGCTCGTGGCCTATTACGTGCAGCGCATCGCCGAGATCGACAGGGCCGGGCCAAAGCTTGGTGCAGTGATCGAGCTCAACCCGGAGGCCTTTGTCATCGCCGCAAAGCTCGATCAGGAGCGAGCGAAGTCGGGCCCGCGCGGACCCATGCACGGCATACCGGTACTGCTCAAGGCGAACATCGATACCGGTGATCGGATGGAGACGACGGCCGGATCGCTCGCCCTCCGCGGCCATCACGCTCCGGACGACGCCTTCCACGTCCAGGCCCTCCGAGACGCGGGAGCCGTGATCCTCGGCAAGACGAATCTCAGCGAGTGGGCCAACTTCCGGGGATCGAACTCGAGCAGTGGATGGAGCAGCATCGGCGGTCAGACCAGGAACCCCTACAGTCTCGATCGCAACCCGTGCGGCTCGTCGAGCGGCTCGGGAGTGGCGGTCGCGGCCGGCCTCGTCACCGTTGCCATCGGTACCGAGACCGACGGTTCGGTGGTGTGCCCCTCCGGTGTCAACGGCATCGTGGGCATCAAACCAACGGTCGGTCTGGTCAGCCGCGACGGCATCATCCCCATCGCACACACCCAGGACACGGCCGGCCCAATGGCCCGATCGGTTCGAGACGCCGCCATTCTGTTGACCGCCATTTCCGAAAAGGACCCGGACGATGCAGCGTCGGATGGGCATCCCGGTCCAACGGACTATGCAGCTGATCTCGACCGCAACGCTCTCGAAGGCCGGCGGATCGGAGTCTGGCGTGGATACTGGGGTGCGAAAGGCAACCCCAAAGTTGCTGCGATCTTCGACCAGGTCGTGGCGAACCTCACTCAACTCGGGGCCACAGTCGTCGACCCGGTGGAGCTCGAGATACCGGACGAAGCGAATGATTCGGAGTACGAGGTGCTGCTGTACGAGTTCAAGGACGATCTCAACCGGTATCTGGCCGGCAGCAATGTCGACCGGTCGGTCGACACACTGACCGAGCTGATCGAGTTCAACCGCGCCAACGCGGACGCGGTGATGCCGTGGTTCGGCCAAGAGGATTTCGAAAAGGCGGAAGCCAAAGGCCCGCTCAGCGATCCGGAGTACAGGGAGGCGCTGGAGGCGAGTCACGTCCAGGTCGCCAAGCTCATCGACTCACTCTTCGATAGCCACCACCTGGACGCCGTGATCGCACCCACCAACGGCCCCAGCTGGGTCACGGACTGGGTCAACGGCGACAGCTTCTCCTTGAGCAGCTCCAGCGCTGCGGCGGTCTCCGGGTATCCGGCAGTCACCATCCCGATGGGCGAGATCCACGGACTGCCGATCGGCGTCTCCCTGATAGGCACACCCTACAGCGAGAAGCAGCTCATCGGGTTGGCCTATGCCCTGGAGCAGAAGCTCCAGGCACGGCGGAACCCCGATTTTCGAAAGTCAATGGCGGACGCGCAGTAAGCCGTGAGAAGGTCCCGGACTCAGCGATACAGAGGGATGCCGCTGACTGCAGTATCACACTGGAACAACGCGTTCATCTGAATCCCACTGCTTTTCCGGTTGCGGGGAACGTGCGAAAATCGGGCTTCCCATGATCGGCGCGGCACAACCCCGATGACCGAGAAAGAACGATTCCTGGCCACCCTTCTCGGTGGGGCAGCGGACCGTTTCCCGTTCTTCGACCTCGAGCCTTCCGACGAGACCGTTCGCGTCTGGCGGCGGCAGGGTCTTCCCAAGAAAACCTCGGTGGCGGAGTTCTTCGATCTCGAGCCGCACCACTCGGTTGGTTTGGAGCTGAGGAGCGCGCCGTTCTACCACAAGGCGCCGGATTTATTGTCGGATCCGCAGTCGTTTATTCGACACTATGACCCGGACGATCCCCGTCGCTACGCCAAGAGTTTCGTGAGGAGGTGCAAGAGACTCAACCGTGCCGGACACGTGCTCTACGTGGTTGCTTCGGGTGGAGGACTGCTGCAGATGCTTGGTGTCGGTGATTGGGACACCCTGGTTGCGGCAAGCGAGGCGCTTATTCGACGGCCGGATGCGGTGCAGGAATTGATGGAGCGTACCACGGACTTCTACTGCAACTGCCTGGACCGGGTGTTGTCAAGGGTTGACGTCGATTATGCGTCCTTCTACGAGCCGATCGCCTCGAACGCGGGGCCGGTGATTTCGCCCGAAATGTTCGAGAGGTTCGCACTGCCCGGCTATCGGAAGATCATCGACCTCCTGCGCAAACATGATGTCCCACTTCGTATCCTGTGCACCACGGGCGGAGATCTGAGCTCTCTTCTTCCGATGCTCATCGAAGCCGGTGTCAACGGTCTTTGGATCAGCAACATCATGAGCTCAAAAATGCAGTATTCGAAGCTGCGGCAGGTGTACGGACCGGACGTGGCGCTCATCGGCGGAATCGACGCCACGGCGCTGAGTCGTGACGAAGCAGCCGTCCGTCGCGCCGTCACCGACACGGTGCCCGCTTTGCTCGACAGCGGCCACTATCTTCCATGCCTCGACGACCGGCCTCGAGCAAACACCTCTTTCTCTTTGTACCGCTTCTACCGCGAGCTACTGGCGGACCCGGCTCTTCGGGGCTGACCCTCATTCAAGGCAGCACCCAATGAAGGGGAAGCTCGGCACGTTTCGCATCGTCACATTCAGGAGGCGCGCAAATGCACACAGTGATACGTGGTACAGACGCACAGTTTCGCCTGTCGCTTCGCCGGGACAGGTAAACTCCGCCCATACGATTCTCAGTGGGGGGTTTTTACCGGGTTGGTGGGGGCGCCGCAGGCTTCGAAGAGTTCGCGTGCGTGATCGAGGTCCTGATCTCCTCCGCGAAGGAGCAACGTTCTTGCCAGCTCCAACCGGCTCTCGAGCTTCTCGAAGATCTCGATCGCGGCGTCGAGGTCTGCACGCGTATTTTTGTCGTCACCCCGCGCGGCGTGGAGCTGGGCGCGCGCCTTGAGGGCCATGGCTTCCCAATGGGGCATGTCGGCTGTGCGCGCCGACTCGAGGGTGGTCTCGAGGCGTTGTTCGGCCTCGTCGAGTTGACCGGTGTTGATGAGGGATTGGCAACGGGTGGGCGTCATCCATACCGGCTGGATGGACTCGTCGGTACCTTCGAGGAGCCCGTCGATCTGGGCCGTGAGGTCGAGGACCGTCTGATGGTCGTCCTCGAGCAACGCGATGCAGGCACGGGAGCGGCGGCTCTCGAGCTGGCCGGTCTTGAGGCCGAGCGCATCTCCCCTCTCGATGGCCGCATCGGCCAGCGGGATGGCCTCGTCGATGCGGCCCTGCTCGGCGGCAATCAGTGCCCTCCAGCCGGCGAGGAAGGCGGCCAGGCGCTCGTCGCCAAGTCGTTCGGCTGCCTGCAGTCCGTCGTCACAGGCCGCCTCGGCGACGGCAAGGTTACCGAGGCCGTAGTTGGCGTAGGAGACAGGCAGGTAGTTCCAGGCCAGGCGGTCGGAGGATTGCGCCTTCTCGCCAAGCTCGCGGTGGTGGGCAGCGTATTCGAGGCACTCGCGCCACCTGCCGCACATGAAGGCGTTCTCCTGTAGGAATTCGAAGCCCATCGAGCCGATGTTCGGGTTGTCCTCCGCCTCGCCGAGGTCGACATTCATCTGCGTCCAGCGGTTGCTCTCTTCGAAATCAATCAGGTGCTGGTATGCGCCGGCGAGGTAGCCGTAGATCCAGGCCCGAAGCATGATGTCGCCGGAACGCTCGGCCGGTTCCCTGGCCTGGAGCAGGAGCTCGGCGGCCCTCGCGGACTGGCCGTGATAGTGGTGGAAGCGGGCCTCGATCATGGTCGCGCGGGCGAAGACGGTGGGCTGGATCTCCGGGTCGAGATTCGTCTTTGCCTTCTCGACGAATTCGAGCGCGCGGGCGTCGCCGACGATCACGTATGCCTCGCCGATCAGGCACTCGAGGCGCACCTGCTCCGAAGGCTCGTCGACCACCGCCAGGACACGCTCGTAATGCTCGACCGCGTTGAGGGGCTCACCCTTCAGGGAGTAGACGTCGCCGAGGGCGGTGTCGATCCTCGAAAGCTCCCCGGTACGTCCGAGCGCCTCGGCACAGTCGCGAGCCCGTTCGTACAGGCGGATAGAGTCGGTGTAGGCGTAGAGGGCAGCGGCATCGGCGGCCGCCTGCATGGCGTAGGTGAATCCCCTTTCGAGGCAGCCGCCCTCCATGAAGTGGTGGGCAAGGTCCTCGATCGCGACCCGCCCTCCCCTCTCGCGCAGCGCCTGGAGGCCCTCGGCAACGCGGGTATGGAGGCGGCGGCGGCGGATGGGGTTGAGCTCGTGGTAGAGGACCTCGCGGATCTTGTCGTGGGTGAAAATGACTGACTCGCCGGAGCGGGTCTCCAGCAGCTGGGCTGCGACAGCCTCGTCGAGCGCGTCGAGCAGCTCGTCCTCCGACCGGTCGGCGACTGCCGCAAGCTCCGAGAACTCGAATGTTTTGCCGAGAATGGCGGCGGTTCGAAGGATCTCCGTGGTGGGCTCGGAAACGTGATCGAGGCGACGGCCGATGGCGGCTTTCACGCCCTGAGGCAGGACCAGGGTGGCGTCCTTCTCTCGGCGTCGCCACTCGCCGGCCTCGCAGACGATCTGGCCCTCGTCGACCAGGGTCTTGACCACCTCCTCGATGAAGAAGGGGTTGCCCTCGGTTTCGCGGTGTATGTCGGTACAGACTTGCTCGGACATGCACTCATTGCCGAGCAGGCCGGTCACCATCGCCGACGTATCCTGGGGTTCGAGCCGTCCGAGGTGGACCCGCACCGCTGCCCGCTCTCGGTTCCACAAATCGAGCGCTTCGGCCAAGGGGTGGGAGCGATCGAGGTCGGTGTCGCGGTAGCAGCCGAGGACGACCAGGCGCTCGCGGCCGGCGAGGCGGACAAGATAGTGGAGCAGGCTGAGGGAGGCCTGGTCCGCCCATTGCAGGTCATCGATGAAGAGGAGGAGGCCTTCCGGCTCGGCAAGGTGAAGAAGGCACCGGGCAACGCCGTCGAACAGACGGAGGCGCTGCTCGGCGGCGGAAAGGTCGGGTCCCTCGGGGAACGGGCCGATGCGGCTTGCAAGCTCCGGGGCGAGGCGGGCGAGCTCGGCACCGGAGTCGCCGACCGCCGATCGCAGGTCGTCGTCCGAGCTCTGATGGACCCAGGTGCGCAGGGCCTCGACGAAGGGCAGGTAGGGGGTCGCTGCTTCGAGTTCGTAGCAGCCGCCTGACAGCACTGTGCCGCCGGTGATGCGGGCGTAGTCGACCAGTTCGCGCGCGAGGCGAGTCTTGCCGGACCCGGGCTCGCCGGAGACCAACACCATGCCGCCGCGGCCGAGCGTTGCCTCGGACCAGGAGCGGCGGAGCGAGTCGACCTCGCGGTCGCGGCCGACCATGCGGCCGCGAACCAGGCCGCCGAGGGCGGTCGAGGCGCCGGCAAGTGTGGTGACAGCGGCGGCCTCCGGACTCCGGGTAAGAACGGCAGCGACCTCGCCGGCGGTGGCGAAACGGTCGTCCGGGTCCTTGGCGAGGAGGCGGAGAATGGCGTTGTCGAGGTGCTCGGGAATGTCGGCTCGGTAAGTGCGGGGCGGAACGACCGGTGCATGCAGGTGTTGAGAGATGATAGCGAGAGCGTTGTCCCCGTCGAATGGCAGACGGCCGGTAAAGATCTCGTAGAGCATGACGCCGAGGGCGTAGAGGTCAGTCCGGCCGTCGACCGGTTGGCCGAGTGCCTGCTCCGGCGCCATGTAGTTGACGGTGCCGGTGATGCCGCCCTCGCGGGTGATGCGGATGCCGCGCTCGCGGACGGCAAGACCCAAGTCGACGATTTTGACGAAGGGTTGACCGTTGCTGCGAGCGTGGAGGACGTTGGCGGGCTTGAGATCACGGTGGATGAGGCCGTGCTCGTGCGCGTGGCCCAGGGCGCCGCAGAGCTGGGTGGCGATTTCGATGATCTCGTCGAGGCTCACGGGCCTGCGTTCCTTGAGGCTTGGTCCCTCGACCAGCTCCATGACCAGAAAGGGCATGTGATGATGCTCGCCCACGTCGTGCACTGCAACCACGTGTGGGTGGCTGAGAGCGGCAGCGGCGCGGGCCTCGCGGAAGAGACGCTCGCGCGCGTCACCCACCTGCCGGTGGGCGCCGAGAATCTTGATAGCCACCGCTCGCTCGAGGTCCGCGTCCCAGCCGCGGAAGACGATGCCCATGCCGCCGCGGCCGATCTCCTCGTCGAGGCGGTAACGGTCGGAAAGCACATCCCCCACCTTCGCCGTCGGCATGAGGTCGATGGTGTCGGTCGTGGAATCCAGACCGATGGTGTGGGAATCGCTGTTGTTCACACTGATGCAAGGATTGTAGCGTGGGAGGTATTCCCGGCCGTTCCTGTCCATATTTCGCATTTCGCATTGCGAATTTCGAATTTCAGGCCCACGGAATTTCGGAACTCACCGTCAGCAGCGCTCTGTGGCCGTAGCTGAGGGGGTCGCCTCGAGGGCGGGTGGGAGGCGTGCGGCCACGCGCTGATGGCGGTGAGTCACGACGCCCGGAGGGCGTCCGTATTTCGGATTTCCCGCCTAACCCCCCCGGGGGCGTGGAGGCGAAGGATCTGTAGGGGCGGCATACATGCCGCCCTTAACCGATATTGGCCGATTCAGCCGACATGGGCGGGATGTATTCCGTTCCTACAATGAGCAGCGGTGGTGAATCCCACGCGACGACCGCATACGGTGTCTGCTGAGAAAAGCGGAGCATGGCAGGGCCGCTGGGTTATGATGGCCAACTGCGAGCGACGATGGTGAAAAAAGCGACTGAATCCGAGCTCGTCCAAGAGCTGCATACCCTCCTCAGCGACGGCGAGGAGCAGGCGCTGAAGATCTTTCTGCGCCTCGTCCGCCCGGAGGACATCGCAGAGTGGCTCGATTTTCTATCCGCCGAAGACCGGCAAAGTATCGTCGCCGTCCTCGACGCCGAAGCGGCGGGTACGGTTCTCACGGACACAACCTCTCCGATCCGCGCACAGCTGGTCGACGAGATCGAGCCGAAGCGACTGGCGCGCATCGCAGAGGCCATGCCTCCGGACGACGCCGCAGACCTGATCGGCGAGCTCGAGGTCGGGGACACGGAGGAAGTGCTTCACCACATCCCCTCCTCCGATCGACAGGTGTTGCGCCAACTCCTCACCTATCCGGAGGATACCGCCGGCGGCATCATGCACCCGGAAGCAGTCGCCGTGGGGCCGGCCGCAACCGTTGACGACGCCATTCAAATGCTGCGGACAGTTGATGAAGACACGCCCATCCCTGCCATCTGGGTCGTTGACACAGATCACCACCTTGTTGGATATGTGCGACTGCGAAAACTCGTCACCTCTCCGCCCTCGAAGAGAATCGGCGACATCATGGCGACAGATGTGATTTCGGTGAATGTCGAAACCGACCAGGAAGATGTCGCCGACCTGGTCAATAAATTCGATTTCATGGCCGTCCCGGTGGTCGACCGTAGAGACCAATTGTTGGGAGTCGTGACCGTCGACGACGTCCTCGAGGTCATCGAGGAAGAGGCGACGGAAGATATCTACAAAATGGCTGGATCTTCAGCCGAAGAGGAGGAGTCGGAGTCCATTCTCCACATCGCCCGCTACCGTCTGCCGTGGTTGTTGGTGTGTCTGGCGGGGACTCAACTGTCGTCGCTCGTGTTGATCTACGCTTCTCGAGAGGTGGGACTTTACGATCAGATGTCGGTGTTTACCGCCGCGATCATGGCAATGGCGGGGAACACCTCGCTCCAATCATCGACCACAACTGTTCGCCGCCTGGCTCTCGACACTCTTCCCCGGTCTCGGTTTGCCGGCCACATCCTGCGTGAAATCGCGGTTGCCCTGTTGATGGGAATTGTGTGTGGTGCTACTGCGTCCGGGCTGGCCATTCTTCTTGGCCGCAATCCGTTGATTGGCATCGCTCTCGGACCTGCGATGGCGATCGGCATGTCGGTGGCCAGCTTGCTGGGTGCAGCGATGCCGATGATCCTCGACATGGTGGGGGTGGATCCGGCGGTTGCTTCCGGACCGCTGGTATCCACGATCAACGACTCCTTGGCGCTCGCAGTCTATTTTGCAGTCGCTACCGGAATGTTGCTCGTCCTGAGTTGAATTCCACATCTTGAAGGATCCGCTTGGCCTCTGGACGGCGGCGGGTGATATCGAGTTCGAAGTGAAAGTGCACGGGGTGGCACACCCCCGCGCCTGTCACCGGCGCTACTCGTCCCGATCGCGAGTGAGGAGCCGTCGCAGCCGGTCTTTCCACACAGCAAACCGATATTTCATCTTGCGCAAGAAGGTGCGGAACCGATCCTTCGGGTTGGTGATGACGGTCTCGTCCTCCTGCTGATCGAGGATCTTTTCCATGGGGCTTCGAAAAACCGGCATCAAACGGGCTCCTCTTGCGCGGCGCGAACCTTCGAGAGAGGCACTTCCCCGCCACTCGATTTACCGCAGCGACTATCATTGGCGCCGCACGGTTTGGATTGTGCCAAAATCACCATAGCAACTTCAAGCGCCGCTTTCTTCGGGCGCGGATTCATTCTCACTATTGAGAGCCTCGATAGCCTTGTCAATGGTGGCTCTGATCTCGCCGAGCTTGAATGGCTTGGCGATGAAATCGAATGCCCCTTTGGTCAGCGACTCTCGTGCCAGCTCCAGTGTCGCGTAGCCCGTGATCATGATGAACTTGGTTCGCGGCGAGTCGGCGAGCATGCGCTCCATGACCTGGAGACCGTCAATCTCCCCCATCCTGATATCGCAGATAACCATATCGAAGGTTTTCGATCCGATCGTTTTCAAGACCTCGGCCGGGTCGGTGTACGCTTCCACCGAGTGCCCGTCCTTGCTGAGGGACGCAGTGAGACGCTCCCCGACGACGGCCTCGTCGTCCACGATCAGGATCTCGTAACGTTTGTTCATTCTTGCCTCCTCTCGGGCTACCGGCCTCCGGTTACTTCTCGCTTGGCGTCTTGTCTGCACTCGTCCGACCGCTGACTCACAGTACCTGCCCCGCAGCTGGTTCGCGTACCACAAGCAAGGTCTTCTGGATCTTCCGCCTCCGTTTGAACGCCCTGAGGACATGGTACAGGATGACAATTGCGCCACCGCAGCCGCTGACGAACAGAAATGCTTTGCTCGCCAAGTTGAGGTAGAGATCCCACGCGGGATCGAAGCTCATCATCTCGAGCTGCCGCAGATACACGGGAATCGCGATTCCTCTACTCACGACGCACAATAGGATGATAAGGCTCGTGGTGATGCGGATATAGCGTTCATTGACTACCTTGACCCCGTAGACACCGAGGTGGATGCCAACCAGGGAACCCAGATACAACAGCATCGTCAGGCGGATATCCAGCAGCCCCTGATACGCATAGCTCAGCGCACCGTACGCCCCCATGAACATTGCCAGGTAGAGCTCGGTTCCCGCAGCCACAGCCGTTGGCACCCCGAAGATGTAGATCATGGCGGGAACACCGATGAAGCCGCCTACCCCGATGGTCCCGGCAAGGTACCCGGTGGCAACACCGACCAACATGAGAACCCACACACTCACCTTGACATCGGCCACCCGGAAGTAGATGACAGGCGGCAGGTTGAGGCGCGACAAAAAGTCCGAGATCCTGCGAGACGGGCCGGAAGCATCGTCACCGTTCGCGCTCGACTTGATCGAGTCCCTCAGCATCGAGATCGCGACAAACGAGAGGATGAAGACAAAGACCAGGCTGATGTAGAGGTTGGCGGCGGCGCTGCCGCCGGCGCCGTGACTGTCTCCGGAACCCTTGAACAGGTGGACATTGATCCACACCGCCAACTGGATACC